>CAZBLL010000048.1:0-9076 GCA_964492625.1 uncultured Synergistaceae bacterium | reverse complement strand
ATTGTTGTTGATCATGGCGGCCTTTCGTCCTGCCCGCCGAAGGGCCTCGACCGCCTTGACGCAGCAATAGTCGAACTCCACTCCCTGCCCTATGCGTATAGGGCCGGAGCCAAGCACCACTATCGATCCTCCACCGGTCGCCGGGGGTTTGTCGTCGAAAACCCCGTAGGAGCCGTAGAGATATCCGGAACCGGCGGGAGATTCACCCGCGCAGCCATCCACCTCCCTGTAGCCCTGGTTGATGTGTTTGTCTAACCTGTTTTCGCGCAGATCATCTTCGCCTGCTTTTGTCGCGCACGCCAGATCGCGGTCGGATATACCCGTCGTCTTGGAGCGAAGCAGAAGTTCCGTGGAGAGAGGATCGGTCGAAACCTCCGAAAGGATATCGGCTATCACCCGGACCTGGTTTACGTAAAAGGGGTGTATGCCCGACCGTGAGGCGATCTCCTCTTTTCGGACACCCCTCCGGAACAGTTCCAGAATGCACCATATCCTCCTGTGCGTGGGACACTCGGTTTCTTTCCATAGCGTGTCCAACCCTGCGTGCCTGAGACCTGGATCCACCGCGTGAAACGGCAGATCCAGGGAGCGGATCGCCTTGAGAAGGGCTTCGGGGAAAGACCTGCCAAGCGCCATCACTTCACCTGTCGACTTCATCCGGGTGCCGATAAGTGTTTCGGCCGTCGGGAATTTTTCGAAAGGCCACCGCGGGAACTTTACCACCACGTAATCGAGTGCAGGTTCAGACAGCGCGCTGCCGGTTCTGGTAACCGGGTTCGGCATTTCCGTGAGTTTCCAGCCCATGGCAATTTTGGCCGCCATCCTGGCTATGGGATAACCCGTGGCCTTGCTGGCGAGGGCGCTGGAGCGGCTGGCCCTGGGGTTTACCTCTATCACCGCATAATGAGCCGCATCAGGAGATACGGTGAACTGCACGTTACATGCGCCTCTCACGTCAAGTGCGTCGACGATACGAAAAGCAGCGTTGCGAAGCTTTTGCCATTGTCTGTCGGTCAGGGTAAGTACGGGCGCAACGACAATGCTGTCTCCCGTATGGACTCCCATGGGGTCGAAATTCTCCATCCCGCACACGCAGAGCCTGTTGCCGTCTCCATCCCTGACTACCTCAAGCTCCACTTCGTGCCAGCCTTCCAGGTAACGCTCGATCAGCACCCTGGAAACCGGAGAGGTCCTGAGCCCCGTTTCCACCGCCGGAGCCAGCTCGGATGACTTTCTGACCACCCCGCCGCCGGAACCTCCCAGGGTAAAATCGGGCCTGATCACGAAGGGATATTCAGATGAGGAGGCGAACTTTTCAGCACCTTTCGTGTCGTGAATGTAGGCGCTTTCTATGACCGGCTCCCCAATGCGGAGCATAAGCTGTCTGAAATCCTCCCTGCCCTCGGCCATCTGGACGGAATCGGGTGAAGTTCCCAGCACTTTCACCCCGTAGCGTCTCCAGACGCCCGACCTGTCAAGTTCCACGGCCAGGTTGAGAGCCACCTGACCTCCCAGAGTAGCGATAACGGAATCGGGAGAATGCGCCTCTAGAATCGATTCAATGACGTCGGGCTCCAGCGGCCTGATGTACACTACGTCCGCGAGGCTGGTATCGGTCTGTATGGTGGCCGGATTACTGTTAAGCAGGATGACCTCGCAGCCCTCTTCCCTGATCGCGCGACAAGCCTGGCTGCCGGAATAATCAAACTCGGCCGCCTGTCCTATCCTGATGGGTCCGGACCCCAGAACGAGGACCCTTTGTTTTTTCATCACACGCGGCCCCTTTCGGCAACTTCCATGAACTCGTCGAAGAACACGTTTCCGTCCCTGGGCCCCGGTGAACCCTCGGGGTGATACTGGACTCCCCTGACGAGACCGCTTTGCCCGCAGAGACCTTCGACGCTTCCGTCTCCCAGATTCCGGTGAGTGACCGAAAGGCCAGTATTTTCGAGGGAGGATCCCACTACCGCGTACCCGTGATTCTGGCTTGTAAGAAATCCCTTTCCGGTAACGACATCCATCACGGCGTGATTTGCTCCCCTGTGGCCAAACGGCAATTTTTCCGTTGACGCACCGCAAGCAAGCGCGAGTATCTGTAATCCGAGACAGACGCCCCATATCGGCAGCTTGCCCAAAAGCTCCCTTACTACCGCGACCTGTTCGGTCAAATGAGCAGGATCGCCGGGCCCGTTCCCCAGCAAAACGGCGGCCGGCTTCCACGACATGATTTGTGAAGCAGAAGCATCGTAAGGCAGCCGTACGATCTTTGCACCTCTTGCAAGCAGTTCGCGAAGGATGCCTTCCTTGAGTCCGTAATCTATGACAGCAATTACCGGTCCCTCGTTATCGTATATTTTGGGCTCTTCGATGGAAACCCGGACAACGGGATGTTCCGTTTCCCGGGAGAATACCGGAGACGTTCCAGCCGGAACCACCGCACCCTGCATGGCGCCTTTCGAGCGCAGGTGCAAAACCAGGGAACGGGTGTCCACCCCTTCTACTACCGGGGTTCTGTAAGAAGAAAGCCAGGAGCCGAATGCCGGACCGTCATCCGTATCGTCCTCCATGTCGGAAACCAGCACGGCCCGCGTCCATGGGCGCTCACTTTCCAGAAAATCGAGATCTGTTCCATAGTTGCCGATCATGGGAAAGGCAAAAACAAGTATCTGACCGGCGAATGACGGATCTGTAACGGCCTGGGGATAGCCGCAGGAGGCCGTTGTGAAAACCACTTCCCCCTCGGCGCTGTCGCCGTTCCCGAAACCCTTCCATATCGTATTGTCCTCAAGGTGCAGTTCCATGTCGATCACGCGCAAAGCCACCCTTTCTCACACTCACGGAAACATTGTTTATTATGAATGGATTTTTAGAACCCGGGTTCAGGTTTGGAACGATTATATGAGGTGGGGACTTTCTGTCAAGAACAACATTTGAGGTGCAAAAAAACGGAGGCCCGAAGGCCTCCTGTTTTTGTCGTATCGTACATAAATCAGGTATGCAGGCTTACTCCGCCGGTTCGAACATATCGGTGGCTACACCGCATACAGGGCAGACCCATCCTTCTGGAAGGTCGTCAAAGGAGGTCCCCGCCGCTACGCCCGCATCGGGATCCCCCAGAGCGGGATCATACACATAGCCGCATACCGTGCATTCGTATTTCTTCATTGCCCTTCCCCCTTCGCATTCTGTTCAAATGAAGTATTCCATCAGAATTATAGGCTGGGCGCTTCAAAAAGGCAATGAAACCGGCCCTGTCTCTCAGATGGTTCGGCATCGCAGAAGGGTCGGGAGAAAAGAGCCGACATGTTCGTATCCCGAAGACGTTATCAGGTAATCATCCTCGATTCTTGCGCCCCCTTTTCCCGGAACGTAGATTCCGGGCTCAACCGTCACCACGTCCCCCTCTGTAAGGGTATCCAGTGATCTGAATGAAAGAGTGGGCGCCTCATGCAGTTCAAGCCCTATACCGTGGCCAAGACCGTGATTGAAATACTCTCCATAGCCCGAAGCCTCTATTACGTCGCGAGCCGCCCTGTCGACCTCGGCGGCCGGAACACCTGCCGAAAGCACATTCAGGGCGGCTTCCCGGGCTTCAGCAAGTATGTCGTGTATGGAAGCCATCCATGGCGAAAGAGACCCGAAGGAAAGCATCCTCGTAAGATCGCAAACATATCCTCCGGTCCTGACCCCGTAATCCACCACTGCCCATTCGCCGCTGTTGATTGATCGTGGCCCGGGAACAGCATGAGGAAGAGCGCTGTTTTCTCCGGAAGCCACGATAAACCCGTGTTCACCCCACGGTTCCTCTCCCGACATACGGATACGGTACTCGAGCATGGCTGCTAACCCGCTCTCCGTAACTCCCTCTTCCGTCTGTTCCACGGTTTCTTCCAGGGACCTGGACGCGACACCGGCCGCTCGTCTGATGCAGTCGATCTCGCAAGGTTCCTTGCTCCTTCGCAACTTTGTAATATGACAGGAGAAGTCGGCCAGCGCGGCGCCCGAGCCTGTCAGCCCTTTGATCGAGGAATAGAGCATTTTTCGTGGAACGATCCCCACGGTCTTCACGCCTCGTTTTTCCATGATCGACGACAGAGCGTCGAGAATGGCCATCTTCCCCTGGTCGATCACGTCGCACCGGGTCTGGGCGGTGGCCTGGGTGATATAACGACCATCGGTAAGCAGGATGGACTCCTGTTGAGTGATCAGCAACGCGGCGGATGACCCCCTGAAACCTGAAAGGTAGAAACAGTCCTCCCATCCCAGGCCCTCCTGTACAAGGAAAAGAGCACCGTCCAGCTTTGCTCCATCCAGGGCATCTCGTATCTTTTCTATCCGCGCACTGTGGATTCCGGTCATCTTACTTTTCGCCCTCCTCCGTACTCTGCAGCACTTTCCAGAGCTCTTCATCGTTGCTTCGCGGCATGTTTCCGCAGCCTTTAACCATTGTTCCTATCACCGAGGCCTGCACGTCCATATCGGAAAGCTGGCGGAGAGCTTCTTTGACGACGTCGGGCGGCAGAACAGCCAGCAGAACTCCCGAGGAAATAAAATGCATGGGGTCGAAACCAAAACGCTTTGCACATCGCATTGTAAGAGGGTCCACGTTAACAAGATCGCGGTCCATATCCACACCCAGGCCGCTCAACAGCGATATCTCTGAAATACCTCCGGCAAGCCCTCCCTCGGTTGGATCGTGCATGAACCTCGCCCATTGCCTAAGTACTCTGGATTCCGGCAGTACGCTCACGTCCCGGGACCAGGATGCTATTTCCCGTATCTCCCCGGGGGTGAAAACCGAACTCATCGCTTTGACCCGGTCTGCGGCCAGAATGGACATTCCCTCTATACCCGCATGCTTTGTCATCAGAAGCAGATCACCGGCGCTTATGTCCGCCGCACTGAGGACCCTCTTCGCCATTCCTATCATGGTCCCCGAAAGAACCGGATACCTATATTTTTCGTTGACTTCCGTATGTCCTCCCACAACCGCTACTCCTGCTTCAAGGCACGCTTCGGATATCTCCCGCATCGTATCCCTTATTGTTTCTCTGGCTGTGCCTGTAGGAAAGATGAGGGTGGTTACAAGATACGCCGGGTCTCCCCCCTTTGAAGCAACGTCGTTGGCGTTGACGGTGACGAGCAGACGGCCGGCGCCGCGGCTTGCCCCTACTATAGGATCGGATGTAACCACCATAAAGGAACCGTCCGGCCAGTCTATGACGGCGGCGTCCTCTCCCACCCTGGGCCCCAGGATTACCTCGCTCCGTATAGCGCCGCCATAAGGAAGAATTTCCTGTTCAAGCACTTCGGGGGGCAGTTTGCCGTCGGGCAAAACCGTCCTGTCGACCGATTCATTCATCGTTCAGTTCTCCTTTGTTATCTGGAATGCTCATTACACAACCGCAATACCTCTGTCGATAAAGGCCATAACGTTTGCTTCTGGCAACTGACTCCACAAAGCCGCCGCCTTTACGCCATATCCTGGGAAGCCATTCTATACCCGCCTCATCGGATTTTTTCCGGCCGATGGCGTTGATCAGCTCCGGGTCCTTGTGAGGGCTGATGGTAAGGGTGGTGGCAAGCGTACCACAGCCGGTGGCTGCTGCTTCAGCCGCGGCGGCTCCAATCTGAGCTTCAAAACACAGGGCGCACCGCCTGCCTCCCTCTTGCGACAGCAGTTCCGCCCGAACATGGTCAAGCCACAGGATTGGGTTGTATGAAAGAAAACGGCAGGGTGAGCGAAGCATATCCGAAAGCCTGGCGATATCGTTTTTGCGGCGGCTGTATTCTTCGCGGGGGTGTATGTTTGAACCGTAAAACAGCCCCGTGACATACCAGCCTTCCTCCAGAAGAGCCGGCCATGGAACCGTGGCGTCCGGGGCGCAGCAGATATGGAGCATAAGTCTTCGATCTGCTTTGGTCAATAAAGGTTCACTCCTTGGTCACCGTTGGCGTCATTCGGCGGGGAATTTGGTCAGCACCCTGATTTTTCCCGAAGGGATTCATATATCTCTTCCATTCTGTGATGTAGCTTCCTGAACGTCTGCAAAAGAACAGGATCGAAATGCGACGGTTCGACCCTTCCATCACCCTTTAGTATGATCTGGACCGCCTTGAAATGCGGAAAGGGGGGCTTGTACGCCCTGGACGATCGAAGGGCGTCATAGGTGTCGGCCAAAGCGACGACCCTGGCCTCCCATGGTATAGCCTCGCCGCTGAGCCCGAACGGATAACCTGAACCGTTCCATTTTTCGTGATGATAAAGACAGATGTTCCTTGCCTTGAGAAGCCACGAAGCGTCGCCCAGGATATCCGCTCCCCAGAGCGTATGTTTTTTAACCTCCTCGAATTCCTGTTCAGTAAGGGGACCCGGTTTTGTAAGTATTTCCATTGGAACCCTGAGTTTCCCTATGTCATGCAGCCTGGAGAACAGCGCCACTTCTTCTATATCTTCCTTGTTCTTGTTGAAGGCGGCGGAAAGGAAACGGCAATAATGTTCCACTCGCTCCAGATGCTCGGCCGTTTCATCGTGATAGATGGCGGTAAGGTTCTGAAGGCGGGCCGCCATGTATTGGTAGGAGTACTTGAGGTCTTCCAGGGACTTTCTGGCGTTCAGCATGCCCCCAACGTGAGACGCTATCGGCATAACCATCTCGAGCAGGGCGGGGTTCTCGGAAACACGATTTCTCCACTCTACAACAATGCCGCCTACCGACTGCCCCATGTAAAACATCGGGACGATAAGTTCGCTTACCACTCTTGAATGAACGGGCACATGGAGCGGTTCGGAAAGCACGTCCTCGCACCAGACGGGTTTCTGCTCTTCCACCGCTTTTCCAAGAAGGCTGGATTCAAGATCGATCTCATGGTATTTCATTGGAGTATCTATCCCGCTTGACGCAACTACCAGGAGATGACCGGATTCCACCCGCAGGATGATGACTCCGCTGGAATCGGATATATCCCTGAGGATATCCGCTATCCTGTCGAGTCCGTTCTGGCGACCTGCGCCCGACGCGATATTTCGGGATATTTCAAGAAGGTTTCTCCATATCCTGTCTCTTTGAAGCAGGTTTGCGTTCGCTTCGGACAGCGACCGGTTGACCGTTTCCAGCGTCCTGCTGCTCGCCACCAGTTTTTCCTGCTGCAGCACGTAGCTCTGGAGCGCACTGGAGAGGGTCTGGCAGAAGGATCGTACTTCAACCAGGCGCGTGCTGGATATCAGTTCTCTTATTCCCCTGGCGGCCCCGCTTACTGTTTCGGTAAGATCTTCGGACGTAACTGACGAGAACAACCTGTCCTGCATCTGAACGGAAAGGCGGGTAACTCTTTCGAGGGGTGAAATGAGGTACCTTGAAAAGACCAGCCACATAATCACAAGGGACAGGGCCATGGCCCCTTCGATAAGCAGCGAACCGGAAAGCCTGGAAAAAAGGAACAACCCCATTACATCATATGGGAAACGCACTTCCAGAAAAAGCTCTCCCGGAAGAACCGGCGACCTTCGGACCCACTGGCGTTTGTCGTGATCTTCAGCGTCATTTTCCGAGGCGCCCGCGACGTTTCTACCCACTGTCACAACATCTCGGGATTCGGGAGACGACCACAGCTCTGTACCCATGCCGTCGGTTATGGCTATGCTGCTTCCCCATTCGGATATCCTTGTTTCTCCGAGCCAGGAAATATCGGCTTCCACGGTAACGAAGAAGACGCTGTCGTTCAGCAGGAATGTCCTGCCCATAAAAAGCGCGGATTTTGCAGATCCGGACGGTAACGGTCGCCATGCGTTCCTGTATTCGTCCGGCTCCAGGAAGGGATATCGTGCATTGAGATCGCCGCCCTTGCCTATAGGCGCTACTTCGACACCTGCAGGCAAAACTGCGGCGCCCTCAAGGCTTTGTTCCACCATCAGGCTAGCGGTATCGGTCAAATCGGCAAGGCGATGTCGCATTGTTTCGGAAGCCATGTCCAGCGACATGCCTATTGCCCTAATTTCCCTGCGCACTTCCATGGCGGCGCTCAAACTCAGATGCAGGAGGATTATGGAAAACAGAAATATAACAAGAAGCACCAGCATCTTTTTGGCCTGCATTTGAGCCTTCCTTCCGCTGCAACAGGTTGATGTCAACTCGTAATACATTGTACACGAAAGAGTGAAGTTGTTACAAAAAAGCAGGGCGCCGTCTGTTTACGGCTTCCCCGCTTCGTTGTTGCACCAATTGTCGCTACTAGAAACGGTGTTCCCAGCTCAGGCGGAACCCGCGTTCGGGGCCGTAATAGTACCAGCCTCCTGATTCAAATGTGTAATCCTCGTCGAAAACATTAGTGCAATAGAGCCGGACCGTATCGTTATCCTGTTTCCATGAAATCGTCAAATCAACCATGACGTAGTCATCTGGATTCCAGTTGTTTGCCGCGTCTCCCATTCTATTGCCGACCCAATTGGCTGAAAACAACGCCGACCAGGGACCTGTTTTATATTCAAGTGAACCGCCGAGTTCCCATTCCGGCATACCCTGCCCCCGCGTCCAACTGGAAGATGATGTTGCTTTTTCCTCCGGCTTCTGCCAGGTTCCGTTCAGGCCAAGTTTCCAGTTTTGTCCCAGGCTCCATCGCTTTGAAGCCTCGATACCATAGGAGCGGAATTCGGCCACGTTGATGTAGGATGTCCAGGTGTTGTTAATCTTTATTTTATCTGTCATCTCCAGATAATATAGCCCTACGCTCCATGAGCCCTTATTGGTCGAATGTTTTACTCCTGTCTCATAACTCCATCCCTTTTCAGGTTTAAGATCAGGGTTACCGGAAAGCGGCCAGGAAGGAACGTCGGCATACATCTCGAACAGGCTGGGCATGGCGAAAACACGTGATGCCGAAAGATAAACAATATTCCCGTTGACAAATTGCCTCTCGAAACTGATTTTGGGTATCAGTTCCTCGTAATCGTTGCCTTCCTGATCCCATATCTCGTAGCGCAGCCCTATGTTGGCAAGCCAGTCTCCCCACAAAAAAGAACCTTCAAGAAAGGGCGCAATATTCGTCCGATTTTTGGAAACTACCGGATCTGTACTAC
>CAZBLL010000047.1:0-9079 GCA_964492625.1 uncultured Synergistaceae bacterium | reverse complement strand
GAATCCTTGGGGGCGAGCAGGTCGGTGCCCGCCCCGGCAGCCGCGCCGGTTCGCACCTGCGTCATGACGGTTCCGTTCAGGAGCGCCCTGGGCATCCCCGTTTCGGCGTCTACAAGTACTACGGTCGAGGGCACGGCCGGCAGACCCCGGGATGGGTTGCCGGGGAAAACCGAAACGATCTTTACTCCCGCCGCGGGTCTGTCTCCGCTGACATAGGCCGGCATGAAAAGAACCGTACCGTCGTGCTCCCTTACCGGAAGCTGTGTCCTGAGAGGCACATCAGTTTTACCCTGCGAAAAAAGCGTAAAGGCCCTCTTCGTGGCCTCTATCGCGTCTTTCATCGGATACAGTGAACGTATTTCGTTTCCCGAAATCACAAGCATTATCTTTCCCTCCCTGTCTCGTATACCGATTATCTGTTATTTGTCCAGCCTGGGAAGCGCCAGGGCCGATGGGCAAACCGCCAACCCTCCCCGCGACGTACAGCGCAATTCTTCGGGCAACATGCGCCCCACGCTGTCCACCGCGTCCACCGTCTCGTCGAGCGGCACCGGGTTCCAGTACCCGGCCAGAACCAGGTCGGCGCAAAGGAACGCCTGGGAAGCCAGCGCCCCGTTGCGGCTGTGGCAGGGTATCTCGACCACGCCCTGTATCAGGTCGCACACGGACCCCATCATGTTCTGGAAAACCGTAGCTGCGGCGTCGCAGGCCTGCCGGGCGTTTCCCCCGGCAGCTTCCACTACGGCGGGCGCGCCCGCTGCTCCCGCCGCGCCTATCTCCACCTCGGCGGCGGCAAACGTACTTCTCCGGTCAAGGGCCAGTCCTATGGCGCCGCCGCCCCACATTGCCGTTATTATTTTTTCGCGCGGAATATTCATGTCCAGGTGCAGCGTGGACGTAACGCCCGGCATAACGCCTGCCGATCCGCCGGTTGGCGCCGCGCAGACGACGCCCCCCGCACCGTTCACATGCATGGCAGCCATCGCTCTTACGGCCGCCCGGGCGTGGGGCCCGCCGAGGAACATCGCTCCGCCCTGTTCGGCCTTCATAACGTCGCCAGCAAAGGGCCGCAGCAGTTTCATGCGGTGCGCAGGGTCGGCCAGGCCCTGTTCGACCGAGTTCATCATGATATCCAGCCGCTCGCCCATTTCCTTTTGAAGCTGATCGCGGCCGAGGCCCAGAAGATCGCCCTCGTAGGCAAGGGCCGCCTCTGCGAGAGACCATCCGTTTTCCGCGGCCAGAGAAAGCAGTTCCGCCGTATCGGCGAACAGTTCTCTGCCCCTCAGGGGGTGCATCACGGGCGCGCTCACGCGGATTGTTCCAACGCCTTTCATGTTTTTCAGGCGGTCCAGCATGGCCTTGTCGGGTTCCAGCGGCGACGAGGCCAGGATAGCGCCGCTTCCCGGAATCTCGCAGGCTTCCGGCTCCCATGCCTTGAGCACTTCCCGGGCCTCCGCGGGCCCGCCGTCGCCCGGTTTGAGGAGAACCACGTATTTGTCGCCTGTTATCCTGGTTTCCGCGCCGTCAACCGAAGCTATCTCGATAGACCCGCCTCCCACCGATCTGGCGTGGATTTCCATGCCGCCGCCGTCCTCTCCCCGCAGTTTCACAAGGGCGCTGTTGGGGTGGTCGGCCTGCGGGAACGGGGCCAGTTCGAAAACGGCCCTGAGGCCCCTGTCAGAGGCCAGTGACAGTATCTGCGGCTCCTCAGGGTCCGTAAGGGGCACGCCAAGAAGCCCGGCCACGAAGGCCGAGTCGCTTCCCTGGTCGTGGTAGCAGACGGCCAGAGAGCTTGACGGGTCAAAGGTGAACACGGCCTCCACCGGCCTGGAGCCCAGCAGGTCGCGGGCCGTCCGCCCAATGCGCCACGGTCCCGCCGTGTGCGAACTTGAAGGGCCGCGCATGACGGGCCCGATTACGTGGTTCAGTATGCTTACGCGCTTTTTCATGCAATTACCTCCAAAGTCTGTAATATGCCTGTATAACAGAGGGTCACGACGCTCGTATCAATATCTGATATATCTTACCCTAATTCCCCCGGTTTCCCCTTGTTCGGCCGGGATGTGCGGCGCAGCGTCGCCGTATCGGCCTTCACCCGGCAAGTCCCTATTTAAACGGACATAAAGGAGTAATGTCAAAAAATTTGACAACAGGTCGACTACTATATTAGGATATTTCCGATCCGATGGACAAAATCTGATATATTTGAACGGCGCCTTACTCCAATTCCCCTTTATCATACCGTGTACCGAGACGTTGGGAGGTGGTGCGACAAACCATCACTGAGGAACTGCGGTTTTGTTTCCTGAGAAACACGCCATAATTTTGTCAGGACCATATCGAGAGGAGAGATTTACGTGAACAGGACCATTGCCAAGGTAATGCTTAGAGGTGTCCTCGTAGTTTCCCTGCTTGCTTTTGTCGCAGGTTCCGCCCTGGCGGCGCCCGAGGTTACACTGAAATTCGCTGGTCAGTCTCCCGCCGATCATCCGGCAAGCGTCAAAATGAACGAAATCGCCCAGGAAGTAGCCGAAAAAACAGACGGCCGCATCGAGATCAAGGTCTACCCGGCCAACCAGCTCGGAGACTATACGCTTGTATACGAAGAGCTGATCAGGGGCACCATCGACATGGCCTGCATCTCGGTTCCCAGCCAGTTTGACCCCCGCCTGGAACTTGTTTACATCAACGGTTTCCTCAGAAGCTATGACGACGCCAAAAAGGTGTTCTCCCCCAACGGCTGGCTCTTTAAAAAAATGAGCGAGCTGGAGGCGCGCCTCGGAGTTCACCTCGCGGGCTTTTTCGTTGAAGGCATGATCGGGACCGGAACCACCGAACCCGCCGACAAGCCTCTGGATCCCTCCGTCGACAAGGGCGTTCTCATCAGGGTTCCCAACATGGACGTCTACAAGCTGGCGGCCGAAGCCATGGGCTACCGCACCGTAACAATCCCCTACGCCGATGTCTATCAGTCGCTGCAGACCGGTGTCTGCGAGGGCGTCAACGGCTATTCCGTCGTAGCGGCCTACACCATGCTCCGCGATGTCTTGAAAAACTGGTACATGACCAACTATTCCATCGAATGCCTTAACTACATGATCGGCGACAAGACATGGAACAAGCTCAGCGCCGAAGACCAGAAAATCGTTCAGGAAGCCATCAGCGCAGCCGCAGCCAGAAGCATCGAAGAGGCCGAAGCTTCCGACGAGATGTACATGCAGAAAATGCGCGATATGGGTATCAACGTCTACACCTATACCGCCGAGGAACTTGTCCCCATCTCCGAGGCTTGCGCCAGCACCTGGCCCATGCTCGAAAAGAAGATGTCCAAAGAACTCATAGAAGAATTCCGCAAGGAACTTGCACCCAAATAGGCTTTAGACAGGGAAACAGGGCGGGGACCCGGGAAGGTTTTCTGATTTCCGGCTCCCCGCCCGATTTTTGCGCCGCCCGCCGATACGTTTTCCGACGGAGGTGTTTTTGAGTTATCCTTCTACATTGGAACAGGACAACCGTGTCCGAAAGCGATTTTCGGATTTCATCATAAAAGGCAAAAGACCCGCTCGGCAAAAATCAATTTCCTTGGGAAGTTTGGAGGAGCAGACACGTGTCTCAACCCCCTGCAGTTCAAGAAACCAACGGTTTCAAAAAACCCGGCGGCATATTCGACAAAGTGGTCATAAACTCTTTCTCGATCGTCGTTTTCAGCATGTCAATGCTGCTGACGGTCCTGATAGCTTCGGCCACCTTCGTGCGTTATGTTCTGGAGGGCGACCTGTACGGCTACGAGGAATGGGTCAAACTCCTTGCTTTCTGGCTGTATTACTCGGGAGCGGCCATAGGCGCCTTTAACGGGACCCATGTATCCGCGGACCTGGTGCAGTCGTATGTTCCGGAAGGCGCTCTGAAGCGGTTTCTGGTGTTTCTCAAGGACCTTATAACGGTAACCGTAAGTCTTCTTTTGGTGTGGTACGGTTACGACTTTTTCATGTTCGGCTTCATGGGCCCCCTCGGAACCGGTATAGCGCTTCCAAGAACCACCGTATGGCAGATACCTCTTTGGACATCCTACCTGGCTATTTTCCTCGGACTAATATTCATGGCCTGGTATTTCGGTGTGGCTCTGCTTAAAAGCACGCGGACCCTTATAACGGGAGGCCGGAAATGATCTATCTTGCGATTGCCGTTCTGCTGCTTACGCTTGTGCTGGGCGTTCCTGTACCCGTCAGTTTCATGAGTTCGGCCACCCTCCTTATTTTCTTCGGCGGCCCCGAGGGCATGGGATATCCGCCCAGCCAGCTGCTTCCCTACGCTTTCAGCCAGATCAACTCGGTTTCCCTCATCGCCATAGCGCTGTTCATAATGGCGGGCGGCATTATGGAAAGAGGCCGAATAGGGGAAAAACTGATAGATCTGGTGGACGTGTTCGTGGGACACATAAGGGGAGGGCTGGGCGTCGTGGGCACCATATCCTGCGCCGTTTTCGGCTCCATTTCCGGCGCCGCCTGCGCAACACTTTCATGCATAGGAACTATCATGTTCCCCAGGCTCGAGGCGGGGGGGTATCCCAGGGGGCACTCGGCGGCGCTAATGGCCAACGCCTCGCTACTGGGCCTGCTGATTCCTCCGAACGCCACGTTAATCATCTTTGCGTGGATAAGTGGTCAGCCCGTACTTGCCTGTTTCCTGTCTACGATAGTGCCGGGAATAGTCACTATTCTTCTGATCTGCATAGTGAACATGTGGCTGCTGAGGAACAACAAGGATGTCCTGGTGGCTCACAAGCGCACCTCGGCGGAGAAGTGGGACATGTTCAAGAAGCGGGGCAAACTTGCCATACCCGCACTGATGCTGCCGGTTATAGTACTTGGGGGAATATACGGAGGAATAATGACCACCACCGAGGCCTCCGCCGTGGCGGTCCTTTACGCCATTCCGGTGGGTATATTCGTCTACAAGGGCTTTAACTGGAAAGGCCTGTTCGAGCCGGTCGTCGAATCTGCGGTAACCACCGGCGTCATCATGGCCATGCTGTTCGCTGTTTCCATGCTAAGCAGGCTCTACCTGCTCGAAGACCTGCCCTCGAGAATGCTTGCGCTTTTCCAGTCGGTTTCGGAGAATCGATGGGTCATCCTCTTTATGATCAACATATTCCTGGTGATCATGGGAATGCTTATGGACGATATAAGCGTTGTCGTGCTGACCACGCCCATTCTCATGCCGATCATCATGCAACTCGGTTTCAACCCCATACACTACGCCGCCATAGTCGGCGTCAACACTGGGCTGGGCTGTATCACGCCGCCCGCCGCGCCTGTTCTGTACCTGGCGGGTCGATTGAACAACACTCCGATAAACGAAATAATGAAACCGGCGTTGTATTTCATGCTGCTTTGCTGGGCGCCGGTGCTTCTGTTCACCAGCTACTTCCCGAAACTGGTGCTTTTCCTCCCGCACCTGATACTGGGGACTCCATGGTAGCCTCGAACGCCCCCGCCGGAGGAGGAAGGTTCTACAGATACTTATTTGCGGCGCTGTGCTTCAGCGCCCTTGCGGCCGGGGTGCTGCTGCGTTCACCGTTTGCGCTGTTGTGTGTTTTGATATTTGGCGCGCTTTCAAGGACTGCGACCAGAAAAGCCTGGCCCGATCCGCCCGGCGCGGAAAAGATTCTGGAGCGTTTCGGCCGCGCGACCGCCGACGTGAAAGAGCGGGGGTAAGCAACAGGGGTTCACAAAATATCCCTCACGTTGACCGGGAGACAGATATCTGATATTTTAGCGAAGAGAGAGGCGGCGATATTATGGACGGCAAAAACAGTATCCTTTCCGTGCGGTCGCTTCGCCAACAGGTCTACGATTACCTGCGCAAGCAGCTGGACGACGGTAGTCTGCGCCCCGGTTCGGCCATCAATCTCAACGAGATGAGCGAACGCCTCGGCATCAGCAAGACGCCATTGAGGGAGGCTCTCATACAGCTTGAGGTGGAGGGTTTCGTAACCTTCTACCCCCGCAAGGGCATACTGGTCAACTCGCTCAGCGAAACGGATATACGCCACGCCTACGAAATAATCGGCGCCCTGGAGGCCTCGGTGATACTTGATCATTTTGCAAAGATCGACGCCGATACAGTTGGCGCCCTGCAGCGCGAGAACGAACTGATGCGCGAATCGCTTGAGAAGGACGATTTCGAAACCTTCTATGATCACAACCTGTGTTTTCACAACACCTATCTTTTGCTTACCGACAACTCCGCGCTCGTAAAAACCGTTATGACCTGGAAGCACCGTCTTTACGACTTTCCCCGCAGGGCTGGTTTCGTAAAGGAATGGGAAGTGCGCTCAACAGGCGAGCACGAACGCTTTATAGAGCTTGTCAGGATGAACGACGCAAGGGGCGCAGCGGAATACATACGCGACGTGCACTGGTCATTCAAGGTTCAGGAACCCTTTATAAAAAAATACTACGTCGAGATAAAAAACGCCGAACTGGAGCCCGCGGCGTCTCCTTGGGAGGGTTCCCAGCAGTGACGCACGGGATCATATTCGACGTCAAGCGCTACTCCATCCACGACGGCCCCGGCATAAGAACCACGGTTTTTCTCAAGGGGTGCCCCCTGGCCTGCTGGTGGTGCCATAACCCGGAGAGCCAGTCCATGTTTTCGGAAGTCGTCTACCGGCAGGAACGCTGCATTGGCTGCGGCGCCTGCGAGAAAGCCTGCTCCAGGGGCGCGATATCGCTTACGCAAAGGGGATACATCGCCGACCCCGACCGCTGCGCGGGGTGCGGAAAATGCGCATCTGTCTGCCCTTCCGGAGCGCGCGAGCTTGTGGGCCGATCCATCACGGTGATGGAAGCCGTAAAGGAGATAGAAAAGGACCAGCTCTTTTTCGACGAATCCGGGGGAGGGGTCACGTTTTCCGGCGGCGAGCCGCTGGCCCAGCCGGATTTTCTCGTCGAAGCACTGGCGGAATGCAAAAAAAGGGAGATACACACCGCCGTCGACACCACAGGTTACGCCCGGCCCGAAATAATCATGGGCGTCGCCCGCCACGCGGACCTCTTCCTTTACGACATAAAGCATATGGACAGCGCGAAACACAGGCTCTACACGGGGGTAGGCAACGAACTGGTACTTGAGAACCTCGGGAGACTGGCGTCGGCCGGATGCGCAATAAACGTAAGGATACCCGTAATCCCCGGCATAAACGACGACGAGAAGAATATCCGTAACACGGGCGAATTCCTGGCTTCGCTGCCGGGTATAAGGGACGTGAACATCCTTCCCTATCACGGTATAGCGGAGACCAAGTATCGCCGGTTCAAAATGGATTACAGGCTCGGCGGACTCGCCGCGCCCGACGAAAAACATATGAAACACATTTCGGATATGCTCGGGCTGCACGGCCTGCGCGTAACGATTGGAGGTTAGACAGATGAAAGAACGGATCGAAAGACTGAGAACCGAAAGTTTTGAAGCGCCGGTGGTGCTTGACCACGAACGGGCGGAAATAATTACGGATTTCTACGAGAAGAATTTTGGAAAACACTCCATACCCATGACGAGGGCGCTGGCTTTCAGGGCGCTCTGTGAAAAAAAGAGCATCTACATAGGCAATGATGAACTCATCGTGGGAGAAAGGGGACCTTTTCCCAAATCGGTATCCACCTACCCGGAGTTGACCTGTCATTCCATGGAGGACCTGGAGATACTGGACACGAGGGAAAAGAATCCCTACGGCGTCAGTGAAAAATGCAGAGAGGTTTACCGCGAAAAGGTCATACCCTATTGGCGGGGGCGCACAATGCGCGACAAGGTCTTCCACGACATAGGCGAGCAGTGGAAGGAAACCTACGCGGCTGGTATATTCACCGAGTTCATGGAGCAGAGGGCTCCGGGCCATACGACCCTCGACGGCAAGTTCTACGGCAAGGGGATGGAGGATTTCAAGGCCGAGATAGCCGAATCCATAGCAGGTCTGGATTTCCTGAGCGACCCGGAAGCTACCGAAAAGCGAGAACAGCTCAGGGCGATGGACGTGGCCTGCGACGCTGTTGTCCTTTTCGCCGATCGTCACGCGGACCTGGCCGACAAAATGGCTGCGGAGGAAAACGACCCCGCACGTAAAAAGGAACTGGAGCGCATTGCGGCGAACTGTCGCTATGTTCCGCGTCACGCCCCGCGCGATTTCTGGGAAGCGCTTCAGATGTACTGGTTCATGCACCTGGGGACCATTACCGAGCTCAACGGCTGGGACGCCATGAACCCCGGCCATCTGGACCGCTATTTCTACCCGTTCTACAAAAAGGAACTCGAAACGGAAACCATAACCCCCGAGTGGGCCAGAGAACTGCTTTCGGCGTTCTGGATCAAGTTCAACAACCACCCCGCACCCCCCAAGGTGGGCGTAACGGCCGCCGAAAGCGGCACCTACAACGATTTCACCAACATCAACCTGGGCGGACTGCTTCCCGACGGGACCGACGGTGTGAACGACATTTCCTACATGATGCTGGAGGTCCTCGACGAGATACATCTGCTGCAGCCACAGGCAAACATCCAGCTTAGCCGCAAGAACCCCGACCGTTTCCTCAAGACCGCCTGCCGGGTGGTGCGCAAGGGATACGGCTATCCATCGATATTCAACGCCGACACCGTGATAGAGGAAATGATACGCGCGGGGAAAACGGTGGAGGACGCCCGCGAGGGAGGCACCAGCGGCTGCGTGGAAACCGGCGCCTTCGGCAAGGAAGCCTACATACTCACCGGCTACTTCAACACGCCCAAGGTTTTCGAGATAACGCTTAACAACGGCGTAGACCCCATGACCGGCAAGAAGATAGGCGTCGAAACGGGCGACCCGGTGAACTTCAAAACATTCGACGAACTCTACGAGGCTTTCTCCCGGCAGTTGCGCCATTTCGTGGAGATCAAGGTGCGCGGCAACCAGTTCATAGAACGCATGTACGCCGACTACGCCCCGGCCGTGTTTCTCTCGGTGCTCACAGACGACTGCATAAAGAAGGGGCGCGACTACAACAACGGCGGGCCGCGATACAACACCAACTATATCCAGTGCGTG
>CAZBLL010000046.1:4227-9346 GCA_964492625.1 uncultured Synergistaceae bacterium | reverse complement strand
CCCTTTAAGAAGGGAGAACTCTATTTCCGACAGTTTTCCCGGCTTGCTCAGAATTTCGGCGGGAACTTCCAGTTTGCCTATATCGTGAACCATTGCCGAAACCTCCAGAGCCTCCAGTTTTTCGTCGTCGAGTTCCATTTCCATGCCTATGGCCACGGCCAGCCTGGCGGTGCGCTCCTGATGCCCCGATGTGTACGGATCGCGCATTTCCAGCATCTTGGCTATGGTGTGAAAAATTCCTTTCTGGGTCTTTTTAAGTTTGGAAACCGTTTCCTGCAGGGCTTTCTCGGATTGTTGCTTCTGGTTTTCCAGTTCCCTCTCGCGGGTAACGACGCGGCCGCTTCCCACCACACCCACCATGGCCCCGTCTGCATTGAACATCGGCGCCTTTTGGACATCAAGAGACAGAAACCGCCCCCGTATGTTGCCGTATTCGTCGAATCTCCCCGGCTCGCCGCTTTCCATTACTACTTCGTCGGAGTCCCTGCATATCTCTCCAAAGGTGTGCCATTCGGGGTTTTCAGGGTGGGCGCTTCGCTCCCTTTCGGCAAAGAACATATCGGTCTTTCCTATGGGTTCTTCCGTGTCGGAAGCGTTGAGCACAACATCGCACGTGGCCCTGTTGGCGAAGATGAACCGCTTTTGTCTGTCCTTTGCCCAAACCAGGTCGGGCATGTTGTCGGCCATAAGACGGAACATGGCGTAATCGCGACGGTAGTCGTCTCTGGCCTCGCGGAGAGAATTTTCCACTTCCCGTATTCCGGTAATGTCTTCCACCATGCCCTCGTAATGAGTAACTTCTCCGTTCTCGTCCTTTACGGCCCATGCCGTTTCCCTTACAACAACCTGTCCACCGTCCCTGCGGGTCCAGGCGGATTCCAGTTGTCTTACGAAACCATCCCTTTCGAGATCCTGCCTGAATTGCTCCCTGCTGTAGGACGGTTCGTATCCTTCTTCCTCCAGGTTCCTGCCTTTTTGCAGTTCCTCAAGGGTTTTGTATCCAAGCATACGCACAAGCGCCGGGTTGGCGTCGAGAATCCGGCCGTCCGGAGTGGTCCGGTACAGGCCGAAGGGAGCGCTCTCGTACATTTCCCTGAAACGTATCTCCGACTCGAAAAAAGATATTGCTACCTCCTCATAGCCGGACAGGTCTCTGTATACACCCAGAAAGCACGGCCCGCCTTCCGGAATATCTATGCGCGCCACGTGTATGGCCACGGGAAATGGCCGTCCGTCCCTGCCGCAGCGTTCCGTTTCCAGGTAGATTCTCCCTGTTCTGGCCAGTGTCTCGGAAATCCCCGGAGCCGTTTTCCCGCACGCAGGCCGCCTGGCCACGACGTCGTTCACTTTTTTGCCTTTAATGGTTTTCGACTCGCAACCGAACATGCGCCTGAATTCGGGGTTGGCTTCGATTATGGCCTCATCCTCATCGGTTATAACAGCGCCCTCGGGGAAAAAGTTGAAAAGCATTTCGATGAAAGACTCACTGGTGGTTTGATGATGGGATTTTGCCCTTTTCATCTGACGGGAGCTCCTTTCGACCGGGGAAAGTCGTAACAGAATGATGGTATCACAATACGCGTTATTCACCGTGACTTGCCGTTCATTTTACCTGGTTATCCCCGAATTTATCATCTTGCCTGTTTCGCGCGACCGATGAATTGGTTAAAATTGTTGCTGTTCCCTTCAAAACAGTTCAACCTGGAGTGTGAGATCATGACGCTACGAAAAACGCTTTTCGCCGTGGCGGCGGCTGTTGTACTTGCCCTGGCCTCCCTGGCCTGCGCGGCGACATTCAGTGAATACATGGACTACGGCCTCGAGGCCGCCCGTAGCGGCGACTACAAAAAGGCCGCCGCTTCTTTCAGGTTAGCGGTAAAGGCCGACCCCGACTCACCCGAGGCCCGATTTTACCTGGGCCTGGCTTTCCGTGAACTGAAAATGCTTGATGATGCCGCCGATCAAATGCAGCACGCAATCCGTCTCAGGGACGACTACATGGACGCCTACGTAAACCTGGGAAGCCTCTTTCAGCAGATGGGCCGGAGAGAAGACGCCATAAGCGTGCTTGAAAACGGGCTGAACGTGGACCCCGGCAACCCCGCTATCCACTACAACCTGGGCAGCGCTCTCGAAAAAGACGGCAGGGACCTCGAAGCGCTGGAACATTTCATCAGGGTAACGGAAATAGCGCCCGATTTTCCCGACGCATGGCACAGGGCGGGCGTTATCTACGGACGTCTTGATAAACCCGCAGAGGCCGTGAAATGCTACCGCAGGGCGCTGGAACTTGATCCGGAAATGGAAGCGTCGCTTTTCAACCTTGGCGCGGCCCTGGGGGCGACGGGCGACTGGGAGGGCGAAGTCGAAACCTACGAGCAACTGCTAAAACAACACCCCGGTCTGGCGCTTGCCTGGTACAACATGGGCGTGGCCCTCTGGAACCTTGGCGATATTGACAAGGCCCGCGAGGCCTTTGACCAATCCGTAGAGGCGGACCCGCAGTACCCCTTTGCATGGAACAACCTCGCTCAGTGCCTTATAAAGGAGGGCGACTACGAAAAGGCCGTTGAAACCGCACGAAAGGCCACCGGGCTGGAACCCGGTTTCGTGGGTGCGTGGAACACCCTCGGCCTGGCGCTGACCGGTGCGGGCAATCACCAAAAAGCGATAAAAGCCTTTGAAAAGTCCCTATCCCTCAAGCCCGACTACCCCAACGCCATGTTCGGCCTGGGTGTAGCCCTTGCCCTGTCGGGCGATATGGCCGGAGCCGAACATCAGGTTGCGGAACTTCGCAAACTGGACAGCCCCCTCGCCGACGAGCTTGAATCCCGCCTGCAGGGAGCAAGCCGATGACCCGCTACAAAGTACTTGTTTTTTCGCTTGCGGCGCTTTTTCTTCTTGCACCGGCCATCCGGGCCGACGAACTCGACAACATCGACACGGGCGCGTCTCTGGGGGGCTTTTTCATCGAATCGCTTACAGAACAAAGTCCGGCAGCCCTGGGGCTGGCCTCCGACGGCGCGCAGGTCATTCGCATAGGCGAAGCCGTAGCGGCCGGAGATTATATAGGAGCGGTAACGCTTACTGCGGAACTGGCCGGCAACAGGGTCATTTCAGCCGTCCCGGTTCTGGGACAGGCCAAAATGCTTGCCGACGTCGGTCGCTGGTTCGGAAACTACATGTACAAGGTCATGGGCGACAGGAATTTCGCGACCATGTACCGCGAGCTGTCCGACTACCCCGAAGATACCTGGCCTTCAAGCTACAAAGATCTCTCCGGTGGAATGTACCCCGTTTTCAGGGCTCATTTCCAGGGCCTGGCGCGCGACTACGCGGGCCATGTCCTCCACGACGCCGGTTACGAGGGTAAAATCGGCGACTCCGAAGCGGAGCGCATAGTTTTCGAGGCGTTTCTGGAACGCGCTCGTTTCGAGAGGGCGTGCGACACCGCCGGCCTCAAGGGAAAGGAACGCACACCCGACGACCTTAAAAGCACGCTCGAGGAAAACATGGCGATAGATGCGGAGATAGCGGCCGAAGAAGCAAGGGAAATGGAAAAAATGCGCCTTCAGGCAATGGCGGCTGAAGCGGAAGCAGAAGAAAACCCAAAACCCGTCGATATTGAAGCCGAAGTGGCGCAGGAAATGGAAGCCATGGAACAGCAGACGGAACAGCCAAAACCCGACGCAAAACCAGCGGAACCGCCCATGCCGGTCCCCGGCGACGCAGTGATGGCGGCGCAGGAAAAACCGGATACCGGGCCGCAGGCGGGAGACGGCGAACAAACCTGCGAAGCACAAAATGAAACCACCGAAGCCGAACAGGGAACGATAATTTCCTGGACCGTCTCCGCGGCGCCGGACGGTGACCAGACCGTTTTCACCGTTACCGTAACCAACGAATCCCCCCAGGCGGTGAATGGGTTCTCCTGCTCGGCGGAACCGGTGGGCGACTACGAAAGCGGCGGCGTAGGCTGGGGATCCAGCCCGTCTTTCGACATCATAGAACCCGGACAGAGCATAACCTTTATGGCGCTGGCAATGGGAGACGTGGACGGCATAGTGCTTTCGTTCCTTACCGACGAAGGAGCAGCCGGTTCCGAAACGGCGTTGTCGGTCCACAAAACCACTCATCACGCCGACGGAACCTACAGGGGTTCCTTCAACGGCGAAGGTATTTCAGGGGCCATAACCATCACCATCAACGGAACATCCGTTACGGGGCGTCTCGACGGAGCATATTCCGACCCCGACCAGAACATCTCCAACAGTGCTTCCATCGAGGGTTCATTCGACCCCGATACCGGCTCCATTATCGCCCAGTGGTCGGGAACAGCCGTGGGGACCATCGTCTACCGCGGAGAAAAACGCAAGGTCAACGAGCCCATCGCGGGCACCATCAGGGGCGCTTTCTCCAAAAGCTTTCTGGCCGGCGACTGGTCCGGCGGCAGCGCCTACATCTCCACCAGCGGCTCCTGGTCGGCGGAGTAGGGTCTCGACAGCTAGATGAAAAACAGGTCCTTCATTTTTACAAGCCTTACGGTTCCGGTTTCAGCGGCCTTGCTCCTTAAGCCATCGGCAAATCCCGATTTTGCGAAAAGGCAATATTCTCTTTCTTTGCCGTTTTCGATAAGCATGGACAGTCTTTGCAGCTTCTCGTAGTCGGCGATCCTGACTTTTTCAGATTTCCACTTGCACTCCGCGTACAGGGCGCTGGTGTCGTCGGAACCTACTATATCTATTTCCTCCTGTTGTCTTGTGTTGTGGTCGGTTCCCCACCATCGACCGAAACTGCTGTAAACGGCGTTCAGTTTTTTACCGCGATTCATCCGTATCAGATACTGGAGACAGATATCCTCGAAAACAGGCCCGAAATATTCATTGAACATGGGGCCGATAATCTTTTCGCAGGCGGTTTCCGCCATGCCCATTTCGATAAGCGAAAGAGACCTTGGGATGAATCTGTACCAGAATCTG
Source organism: uncultured Synergistaceae bacterium (assembly GCA_964492625.1). Classification (GTDB taxonomy): domain Bacteria; phylum Synergistota; class Synergistia; order Synergistales; family Thermovirgaceae; genus CAZBLL01. The sequence continues at coordinate 4,367 of CAZBLL010000046.1, read as the reverse complement.
AATAGCTGGTCCTTTACTCTGTAAATGACTTTTTTGTTGTTCCTGTCCCCGTAGGGAAACTGTTTTTCTATGATCCCAAGGTCCACAAGCGCTTTCAGGTAAACGGCGACGCTTTTCGACTGCATCCCCGCTCTGTTCGA
>CAZBLL010000046.1:0-4217 GCA_964492625.1 uncultured Synergistaceae bacterium | reverse complement strand
TGTCTGCTGGCCCCTTCGGAAATGGCTCTGATAATGGAATTATAGACGGCTGGTTCGCGCATTTCCTGTTTCATCAGGCTCGTGGGTTCCTCGAAAAGCGTCCCGCTGCTTGTGAGAAATTCATTGACAAGCGCTTCTCTGAAATTTGAGTTCCCGCCTATGGCGAGAAGATACTGCGGAACGCCTCCAGCCAGTCCAAAACCCTTTAGTTGTTCTTCAAAAGACCATCCGGAAAGCAATTTGACGCCGTCAAGGTAATCCAGCGGCTCTATTTTGAACTGTGCCGTCCTCCTGCCGTACAGGGGACTTTTGTAATCCAGAACCTGGGTTTCCATGAAACTCATTGAAGAACCGCACAGCATCAGAAAAAGCTGCGTATCGGTAAAATATCTGTCGATCGCTTTCTGCAGGATCGAGGGGATAGAAGCATTTCCACCAGCAAGGTACGGAAATTCGTCTATGACTAGAATCAGTTTCTCTGACTTTGCAAAATCGGCTACATATCTGAAGGCCGTGTCCCAGGACTCGAACCCTGACAGAAAAGGCGACTCGCTCCCCTGTAGCTCCTGCAGTACGACATCAGAAAAAAGACGCAATGCCTCCCTGTCGTTCTGTTCGATTGCCACGTAAAAAACGGTTTTCCTGTCTTTGCAGAATTCCTGCATCAGACGGCTCTTGCCTATTCGTCTGCGCCCGTAGATAACAGGCATCTGGAAACCCTTTTTTTCGTACAACCGATGCAGGCCTGTCAGCTCGGTTTCTCTTCCAACGAACACAAAGCAGCACCCCTCTCTATCTAGTCACGTTTAGACTAAACATAATTAGATAAAGAGTCAATCGCGGGGCTGCCGTTTCCCCGCTGCGTGCTGCAGCTATATTGTAGAATTTTCTATCCTGGCCGGCGGAGCGAAGCGGGGTTTCATGACCGCTCCGCCTCTCTCGTAGACACCCGGGTTTACCGGCCCCGGAACATACCAGCTTCCTCCCGATATATGAACCAGCTCCATATTCCTTTCAACCTCCCTGGTCAGACCCTGTCCTCCAGCATGGCGCCTTCGTCGGCCTGCAGGGCCATTTTTGCGCATATGCCCAGTATGCCCTTTTTAACCTTGGGCTCGGGCGCCCGCCAGGCATCCAGCCTGCGGCTGATCTCGTTTTCCGGAAGGTCCAGATCCACACGTCTGCCCTCTATGTCTATTTTTATAATGTCGCCTTCTTCCACAACGGCGACAGGGCCTCCCGCGGCCGCCTCCGGCGCAAGATGCCCGATGGCCGCCCCTTCAGTGAAACCGGAGAACCTGCCGTCGGTCACCACGAACACGTCCTGTCCCAGGCCAAGGCCCACCAGGGCGTCGGTTGTCATCATCATCTCGCGCATGCCGGGAGCTCCTCTTGGCCCCTCGTAACGGATGACCACGACGTCGCCCGGCTTGATTTTTCCCGAAACCACCGCCGCGTGGGCCTCATCGTCCGACGAAAAGACCCTGGCCGGGCCGCTGAAGACGCGCCTGCCCTCGGGTATTGTTGTTGTTCTGCAAATGGCCCCGAGCGGCGCAAGGTTGCCCTTGATAACGGCGATGCCGCCGCTTTCGAACACAGGCTCATCGACGGAAGTCAGCACAGATATGTCGCGGGAGCGTTTTCCGGTGTATGTTTCCGCCATGGACGTTCCTCCCACCGACCGGGCCGAACCGTCCAGATACCGATACATTTCACCCATTACGGCCCGCACTCCCCCCGCGTTGTGCAGGTCCACCACCGAGGCTTTGCCGGTGGGAATAACCCTGGAAACGACCGGGACCTCCTGCGACAGGCGATCGAAATCGTCCAGCGTAAGCTCCACGCCCAGTTCGCGGGCAAAACTCAGCAGATGCAGCACGCCGTTGGTGGAACCGGCTATGCCCAGCAGCACAGTCACCGCGTTTAAAAGACTGCGGCGGTCCACTATGTCGAACGGCGTTACGTTTTCTCTCACCAGGTCCATTACCCTGCGGCCCGTCTGCGTGGCGAAGCGCAGTTTTTCGGCATGCACCGCCGGGACCGTGGAAGAGCCGGGAAGCGTCATGCCAAGAGCCTCCATAAGTATCTGCATGGTGTTGGCGGTTCCCATCAGCGAGCACGCGCCTGGGCCCGGGCACACGTTGTCCTCCAGGTAACGTATTTTTTCCATTGTCTCCGCGGAATCGTGACTTCCGCTGAAGACCGCCTGATCCAGTTCCGACATTACGGCCTGGCGCCCCTCGAAGGTGCATGTCAACTGTGGCCCTCCCGAAAGAAATATGGCGGGAAGCCCGGTCCTGACGGCCCCCATGAAGACGCCCGGGATTATGCTGTCGCAGGAAGCCAGCAGCACAAGGCCGTCAAGCAACTGGACATTGGCCATTATCTCCACAGAGGAAGCTATTACATCCCGTATCACCAGTTCGTAACGCAGGTGCGGCGTGCCTATGGGAACGGCTCCGCAGGTGGCGATGGTCCTGAACTCGAACGGCGTTCCCCCCGCCTGCCATATACCCGCCTTGACACGTTGGGCAAGCGAATCCAGATGAACGTGGCCCAGACCCGCGTCGTTGGCGGTGTTCACAACGCCGATCAGCGGTTTTGAAAGATCGATGTCATCGTAGCCGCCCCCCTTGTATATTGCTCTGCGCGAAGCCGCGCCGGGACCTTCGAACAGTTTTTCCCTCTTCGATCTCCATGTCATATCCGCGTCTCTCTCCCTTCCCGTATGTTTCATTCCTTAACGCCCGGGGCCCTGCGACCCGGCCTGTCGGCGGGCGTAACCCCGCGTTCCTCCGGGTCGGTGTACTGGACTCCCAGGCGAACCGTTTCCCTGCCCAGTTTTCTGTTTATGCCGTCCATCACTTCCATCAACCTGTGTCCCTTTTCGGAGCCCTCATCCGAAAACAGGCGCATCTGCATCATGTCGGACCGCTCCATATCCTTTAAAACCACCGAAACCCTCTTGTATCTGTTACCGGGCCTGAAGATATCTCCTACGCCTTCTCTCGACGCCCGAACGAGCTCGGGCGTATAGTCCGTCGGTTCCTCAAGCCGGATATCGGTGGTTTCTTCCATATATGGCTGGTGTCTATCGAAAGGATCAGTGGACAGGCTTATCTGGACCGCGCCGCACACCTGGCCTTCCGATCGCATCGTCACGGCTGCCTCCGCAACGTAGGAAGCCGCCGCGTCGCGCAGGTCGTCCAGCGACCCGCATGGCGTACGGAACGACGGCGCCACCTGTACTGTCTTGCGCCGCTGGCCCTGAGCCTCGAATGAATAGCGGCAGCGCCCCTGCAGTTCCGCCATGGCGCGACGCACGCCCAGCGGAAGATTTCTGTCGGCCTCACGTCGGTCGAAGTCCCTCAGGGCCAACGCTGTCCGCAACCCCTTTCTGCGAAGCTGTTCCGCGCCGCGCGCGCCTATTCCCCATACATCGCCGATTTCCAGATTCTCAAGGAGATCATCCGCTTCCCCCGGCCGCATTATGCAGACGCCGTTCATCTCGGGCCGCCTCTTGGAGAAATGGCTCGCCGCCTTTGCCAGCGTCTTGGTGACCGATACGCCCACCGAAAGCGGGATGCCCTGGTTTTTCCATACCGCTTCCCTTACGGAAGAGCAAAAAGAGTGAACGTTCTCTTCATGGTACCCGCTCAATAGCAGGTAGGCCTCGTCGATGGAGGAAACCTCCACCTCGGGAACCATCGACGAAAGCTGCTCCATTACCTGGCTCGACATTCGTCGATACAGACGGTGATCCCCGCTCAACACGGCCACCTTTCTGTTGAGGCAAAGACCCCTTACCGAAAAGAAAGGTACGGCCATGCCTATACCCAGTTCCTTGGCCTCGTTGGACCTGGCCACAACGCAGCCGTCGTTGTGGGACAGAACGATTACGGGTCGGCCCTCAAGCGAGGGATCGCGCACCCTTTCGCACGAGACAAAAAAATTATTGCAGTCGCACAGGGCGAGCAGCATCGTTTCACCCCTCTCGATGCATACACAATAAACCAACCCGCCTGCCGTAGCAACTTTCTAATAGTCAGGGCAGGTCAGCGCTTTCTTTCTCTTTTAGTTCTCTCTTCAGATTGTACTTTGAAATACATTTCAGCATTTTCTTATTTTGTACGTAGGGTTGACAGCATCATCAAAGCCGGTTACCATGCACAGCAATTTACCCGCGCCCACCGGCGGAAAGGAGGAGACCTGTGAAC
>CAZBLL010000045.1:0-9675 GCA_964492625.1 uncultured Synergistaceae bacterium | reverse complement strand
TGGGCCTGGCTGTCATGTCGTCGTTCAGGACGGTGTCGTAGGGAATATTGACCGCTCCGGGGATATGGCCTCCGCGTTTTTCGCCAAAGAGCCTGCCGCCCTCATATTCAAAGGGCGTACGGGCGTCGATGATCTTTACTTCATTCAGTTTGGCGGCAAGCCAGGGGGTAGTTACATTGTAACCGCCCTGGAACGATGGTATGGAAAATCCCACGCTCTTGTTGCGCGACACGCCTCCGGATATTTTCCCCTGAACGGCTTTCCAGCCAGGATAGCCTTTTTCGAGGAGTTTTACGTTCTGTACGCCTGAAAGTTTCAGTATCCAGGCCACCCATCCGTCCTGGCCCCAGCCGCCGCCGGAGGCGTACACCACCACCGGGCGTTTGGCGTTGACGCCCAGAGCGCCGATCTTTTTGGCGAGGGTCCCCTTGCTATAGAGGTCGCCCCAGCCCGGGTTTCCCGGCCGCCCCTTCATGTTTGCGAAATAGGTCCACTCGGCGTTCACAGCCCCCGGAATATGCCCCTTTTTGTAATGATCCTTTGGACGGGCGTCCACCAGGACCACATTGCCCAGATTGGCCTTCAGCCATTGCGAGTCCACGTAAAGCGTCGATTTCGAAAGATCCGCGTCAGCCGCGGCCGCCGCCGTGGCCAGCAGCGCCACTGCTACAAAGGCAACGGCGATCAGGACGGTTTTTCTCAAGACATGATCATCCTTTCTGCTTCAGATTCAAAATATTTGACGCAAAAAAGCCCCTGCGGGCTCAATACATTCTACCCGCAGGGGCGTAAATCCGAAATAGTAAAAATACGTACAAAAAAGGTGACAGCGCACAGGAGGCAGCTATCAGAAAAGCAATAAGCTGGCAGCTTGTTCCTATCTCTTATGCGGTTCGAATCGTCTGGCCATGCCCTGGGTGATGCGGTCGATGACTATGGCCATTATTACTATGGAAATACCGGCCTCGAACCCGCGTCCCACGTCGATGCGGTTGATGGCCATGAGCACTTCCTGCCCCAGGCCTCGCGCGCCGATCATGGATGCGATGACCACCATCGCCAGAGCCATCATGGTGGTCTGGTTCACCCCGGCCAGTATGGACGGCATAGCCAGCGGCACCCGCACTTCCTTCAGCAACTGCCAGCGGGTCGCGCCGTAGGCGCGGGCCGCTTCCTGCACGGGCTTTGGCACCTGCTGGAGCCCCAGACATGTAAGGCGAATAACCGGCGGTAGGGCGTAGATGAGCGTGGCCAGTACCGCCGGCACCTTGCCCAGACCAAAGAGCATCATTGCCGGGATCAGGTAGACGAAACTGGGCATGGTCTGCATGGCGTCGAGTACAGGCGTAAGAAACCACGAAAAAATCTTTATTTCGGCCATCAGTATCCCAAAAGGAATGCCTATGGCTAGCGCAAGCACCACGGACGCAATTACTATTGCAAGCGTCTCCAGAGCCAGCGACCACAGGCCGAACACCCCTATAAACATGGGCATGGCCGCAAGGACTATGGTGGGAACCAGTTTTTTTGTTGCTATCCAGGCCATTACGGCAATAAAAGCAATGTAAGCCCACCAGGGAATAACGAACAGGACACTCTGTATCCAGAGCAACAAACCCAGTATTCCGTTGGAGAAACTGTCGAAAGCCGGAGCGTAGGAATGCAACAGCCATTTGACACCGTTGTTGACGGCCTTGGCGACGTGGAACTCTAGCATTTCAGGAAACATCGTCGTTCACCGCCTTTGTATCCTCTGTTTTGCCCTGAAGAGCGGCCATCTGCTCGTCGGTCTTGCGTATCTCGTCCCTCTTGTCCTGCACGAAACGGGCCACGTACTTGTCCGCCGGGTTGGCGAACACCTCCGCGGGCCGTCCTATCTGAACTATCTCGCCGCTTTTCATTACCGCCATCCTGTCTCCAAGGCGCATGGCCTCGTCCAGGTCATGGGTAACAAAAAATATCGTTTTGTGCATTTCCTCCTGCAGCCGCGTCAATTCGTCCTGCATCTCCCTGCGGATAAGGGGATCAAGCCCGCTGAAGGGCTCGTCCATGAGCAGAACGGGTGGATCGGCGACAAGGGCGCGAGCTATTCCGACGCGCTGACGCATGCCGCCGCTGAGCGAGGCGGGGTAATGGTCGCCCCAGTCCTGCAGGCCAACTATCTCAAGCGTTTTTCTGGCCTGGTCACAGCGTTCCTTTTTGGATACGCCTCTCAGCTTGAGACCAAAGGCCACGTTCTCGGTAACGGTTCTATGAGGCAACAACCCATAGTGCTGAAACACCATGGCGGCCTGACTGCGGCGAAATTCGGTCAGTTCCTTTTTGTTCATACCAGTTACTTCCTGACCGTTGATCTTTATCGAGCCCCATGAGGTTTCGACAAGGCGTAGCAGGCAGCGGATAAGAGTGGACTTCCCGCTGCCCGAAAGACCCATGACGATGAACCCCCCCCCGGGCCCCCCCGCAAACGTTACATCACGGACGGCGACGCCCGCCTCGCTGGATGCATCCAGCGAGGCGATCAGGTCTTCGTCTTCTACATCAACATCTATGTCGGCTTTCGAATACACTTTCCAGAGTTCCGAAACTTCTATGGCATGTTCCACTATCTCACTTCTTTCAGTTAAAGAGCTGCTTCTACTTTGGCGGCTACGTCTTCGGGCACCCAGGTCTTCCAGAGGTCGGGATATGTCTCAAGGAACCATACTGCGGCGTCTTCCACCGTAGCGTCGTTTTCCTTCATGAAAGCAAGCGCCGCGTTGTTCTGGACCAGTGTCGTTTCGTAGTTATCGAAGAACTCCACAAGTTCGGGATGCCCATCGGCGAACTCGGCGTTCAGGCCAACATGCACCCGGGCCGCGGGGAAGCTGCAACCGTAATCCTTGCCTTCGCCCCAGCGTTCGGGATCGTAGGGAGGCTCATCCAGTTTCGTCATATCGAGCATGCCCATGATCCACTCGGGTTCCCAGTAATAAGCCAGAACCGGCTCGCCTTTTTCGTACGCCGACACTATGGCCGTGGCAAGCGCCGTCTGTGAACCGGGGTCGAAAGCGACAAAAGTGTCCTCAAGCCCGTAGGCCTTCAGCTTTGCAAGATTGATATCGTGTACCACCCAACCGGGAATGGCGTTGTAGAAACGTCCTTTTTCCGGGTTCTCACGATCCCTGAAAACTTCCCAGTATTCGGGCAGGTCGTCTACCGACTTGAGACCGGGAGCGCTTGCCTCTATACCGCGTTCCGGATCACCCTCTATGACATAGGTGGGAACGTACCAGCCCTGCGGGGAATCGGGGAATACGGGACCAAGGTCGATCACTTCCCCGGTTTCCTCAACAGCCGGGACATACCAGTCCAGAACGTTGTCCACCCACATCTCCATTGCTACGTCGACATCGCCCTGCTGCAACCCTGTAAGGCCCGGCACCGATTCGGCGAAAAGATAATCGGGCTCGTACCCGTAGCCGTGCTCCAGAATAAAACCGGCGATCCGGTTGTGCATCTGGATCCTGTCCCAGCTGAAATCGACAATCGTCACCTTTTCACCGGCCATGGCTGCGACCGAACCGAATGTAATAGCCACGGCCAGGACCATGACGCACAAAAACAGTTTCACGGAAAACTTCCTCATGTTCTGTTACCTCCTTCTAGAAATTGATCCGGCGCCAGTAATGCGCCTTGTATCTCCGCGGTTTACCCATCGGAGAGAGCCCTTCTCTGTCTACCACGGAAAGTGGCGGGAACTTTTCAGGAAAGGCTTTGTACCTTTTGTTCCAACACCTCGACACGGTCTCTGAGAGATTCCATCTCCTCAAGCAACTGCCTGTGGGTGTTTGCCGCAAATCTCTGCCTGTCGCGGGCCGTCGCCACATGTTCCCTTGCTACACGGTTTCGGTACAGTGTCGAGCGGGCTACTCCTATCCTTTCGGCTACGGCCAGAAAATCGATCTCTTCCCCGGCTATCCGTATATCCTCAAGCGCTTTGTCGACGGCGTCGACCAGCGACTGTTTCTCCTTTTTTGTTTCCTGTTTTTCAGGCACGTTCAGATTCACCTCATGAAAAGCGCAAAGCGGGAATTGCGCGACATTTTCGCTACATCCATAGCATCATAGAGGCAGGACGGGGATATGTCAAATTTATGTATACAAAAGAGCCTTACGCTTCCCCCGGGGAAGCCTTTTCAGACTCGAAAACGGGGAATTCGTCAGAAGATTTAGACTTCATGCGAATGATTGCGCAATAGGTCTACTTGGTGTATAAGGTGCACTGGGCGGTCCACGAGGAGGAATCCCATGACGGAAAGAAAACTGCGGCATACACGCATATACGAACAGGTAGTAGAGGAAATGAAGCGATTGATCGCCGGTGGGGAGCTTAAACCGGGCGACCCGCTCCCGCCCGAACGCCAACTGATGGACGAAATGGGCGTAAGCCGCAGTTCGCTGAGGGAGGCGTTCCGGGTCCTCGAGCTGCTTGGGCTTATCGAAAGCATCCCCGGCAAGGGGAGATTCGTCCGCAAACCCCGCGGAGAGGCGGCCGACGCCCGAAACATGCCCCTGGAGGACGAAGCGGTTCTGGAACTGATGGAGGCCCGCAGGATCCTTGAGCCGGCCATAGCCTCGGCGGCGGCCATGCACGCCCTTCCCTCGGACCTCACCCGCCTGCGGCGCGTGCTTTCATCCACCGAGGTAAACATCGACAACGTGCAGCACAGGGCCCAGTCGGATTTCGACTTTCATCTCTGCCTGGCCGAGTCCACTCACAATTTCGTGTTCATCAACATAGTAAAAATGACCTTCAATTTGATAATGGCCACCCACGAGCGCATCTACACCCTTCTCCGGGACAAGGAAGCCTTTCTAAAGGAGCACCGGGATATCTACGAGGCCATCATCGACCACGACGTAGCCCGCGCCTCGTCGCTGGCGGCGGGCCACATAGAAAGGATATACAAAACGCTTCAGGAAGCATTGGCCCTTGAGGCCGATAGCCTATAGAGCGGAAAGACGTTCCACATATTGCTGGGAGGGATGTACGGAATGAGAGACAGGATTGTAAAACTGTTTCCCGAGATCGACTGGGTGCAGGACGCGGCGCTGAAGGAAAAGGTCGTCGCCACGCTCGAGGACGCGCTCAAGATGGGCGGATGGGAACCGGAAGACATGGAAAAACTGCCCTTCACGTTGCTTATCCCCGATTGCCCCTGTTCGCTGCTTACCCACTTCAGAGGCGTTGTCCGCATCGCGAAAGCGTCGATGGACGAGTTCAACGCGCTTTACGATTTCAAGCTCGACAACGACACGCTGATGGCGGGCGCCATTCTTCACGACGTGGGCAAACTGGTTGAATACGAGCGCAACAGTGAAGGCAAGGTCGTCAAGTCCCCGGTGGGCAAAGACCTGAGACATCCGTTCTCGGGCGTCGGCCTGGCGATGATGAACGGTATCCCCACGCCCATATGCCACTGCATCGCCGTACACGCGGGCGAGGGCGATGGACGCCACCGTTCCCCGGAGGCGGTAGTGGTCAACAAAGCCGATTTCATCAACTTCGAGACCCTGAAATCGTTCCTGGGGCTCCTTTAGGCCAAAAAACAAAAGACAGGAGGTGGCTGACTCATGGGCAAGACAATGATCGAAAAATGTATTCGCCGCGCTGCGGGCAAAGAGGTAAAAGTGGGAGAGCGAGTATGGTGCAACATGGACCTCTCCACAGCCCGCGATTTCGGCGGAGCAAACTGCGTGCTGCAGTTCGAGGAAGTAACAGACAACAAGGGCAAGGTCTGGAACCCCGACAAAATAGCCTTTACTTTCGACCTGCAGGCGCCCTCCCACTCGGAAAAGGTTTCCAGAAACCAGAAGATCATCCGGGAATTCGCCAAAAAGCAGGGCGTCAGCAAGGTTTTCGACATCAAATGGGGCATAGGGCAGCACGTGCTGCTCGAGAACGGCCTCGTGAAGCCGGGCGACGTTATCCTCGGGACCGACAGCCACATGAACCTTCTGGGCGCGGTAGGCGCCTTCGCCACCGGCGTGGGCAACACCGACATAGTCGCTTCATGGTTCCAGGGAACGAACTGGTTCCGCGTGCCCGAAACAATGAAAATAACCGTAGACGGCGACTTCAAAAAGGGCGTATGCATGCGCGACTTCCTCACCAGCCTTGTCGGGAAACTCAGGGCCGACGGCATGTTCTTCAAGGCCGTTGAATTCTACGGCGAAACCATCGAAAAGGCGTCTCTGGCCAACAGGATAACCCTGTGCTCCATGGTCACCGAGATGAGCGGCAAGATAGGGCTCATCATGCCCAACGGCAAGGTGCTTGACTGGCTGGTAGAGAGAGCCGGAGACGTGGTTCTTGACCGCGTAAAGGAACTTGCGGCCGACAAGGACGCCGTTTACAGCGACGAACTTTCGTTCAACGTTTCCGACCTGGAACCGATGGTCTCGGCTCCCGACTCGCCGGACAACGTAAAGACAGTGCGCGAAGCAGCCGGAGCTCACGTGGACCAGGTCCACATCGGCTCCTGCTCCAACGGACGTTTCGAGGACATAGCCTCCGCGTTCGAAGTACTTAAGGCCGCCGATTTCAAGATCGACCCCAATATCCGCGCCATCATCACACCCAGCACGCGCGAGGTGATGAAACAGTGCGCCGAGGCCGGTTTCATCCAGAAGTTCCTCGAGGCGGGAGTCGTTTTCACCAACCCGACATGCGCCCTCTGCACCGCAGAACACTACGGCGCTCTTCCGGCTGACGACGTAGGCATGTCCACAACGAACCGCAACTTCATCGGCAAGGTCGGAAAAGGCAGCCACACCTATCTGGCCAGCCCCATGACCGCAATGGCCACTGCCGTCCGCGGCGTGGTTACCGACCCCAGGGATATCCTCGGATAAGGAGGGAGACGGAATGGATAAGACTGTCCTTCACGGAAAAGCGTGGGTCTTCGGAGACGACGTCGACACCGACCTCATCTACCACAACAAATATCTGGCCGAAACCGACCCAAAGGAGATGCCGCAGTACTCATTTGAGTACTATCCCGGCATGGAGAACTTCGCCAAAGAAGTAAAGGAAGGCGATTTCGTGGTCGCCGGAACCAACTTCGGCTGCGGGTCCTCGCGCGAGCACGCCGTGTACTGTCTCAAGTACGCAGGTGTTCCCGTAATACTGGCCGAATCTTTCGCCCGGATATACTACCGCAACGCCATAAACAACGGTTATCCCGTTCTGTTCGTCAACGGCCTGAGCCAGGCGATCAAGGACGGAAAGATAGCAAACGGCGACGACCTTGAAGTAAACCTGGAAACGGGCGAGATCAAGGATGTAACCAACGGGAACAAATTCCACGGAGACGCTGTGGCCGACCTCGAAAAAGATATTATGGCCGCCGGGGGTCTGGTGGAATACCTGAAGCTGCAGACCGGCCACTGACGAGGCGGAGGTGAAAGGCATGGGCAAGACATTCGCCGAAAAGGCGCTGGGCAAGGCGGCCGGCGAAGAGGTTAAAACCGGCCAGGTCGTTACCGTAGAGCCGCACTTCTGCATGAGCCACGACAACGCCGCTCCCATTTCCAAGATATTCGGCAAGATCGGCGTTACAAAGGTTTGGAAACCGGATCACCTGGTATTCATACTCGACCACGCCGTTCCGGCTCCTACCGACAAACACGCAGAAAACCACAAGATCATAAGGGCGTTCGTCAAGGACCAGGGAATCGAGAATTTCTACGACGTCAACAGCAAGGGCGGCGTGTGCCACCAGATAATGTGCGAGAACGGCTACGCGCTTCCCGGCCTGGTGATGGCGGGCAGCGACAGCCACACATGCACCTACGGCGCGCTGGGTGCGTTCTCCACGGGTATCGGCCGCAGTGAGATGGCGGCAACATGGGCGACCGGCAAAATATGGTTCCGCGTACCCGAGTCCATGAAGATCACGGTTACCGGCTCTCTCAAAAAGGGCGTTTCCGCCAAGGACCTGATTCTCAAGATCATCGGCGACATCAAGGCCGACGGGGCCGACTACATGTCGGTGGAATTCCATGGACCGGGGATCGAGGCCATGTCGATAGCCGAGCGCATGACGCTGTGCAACATGGGCATAGAGATGGGCGCCAAGAACGCCGTGTGCCCTCCGGACAAAAAGGTCATGGAGCATATCAGGGGCATCGCCAAGACCGACGAATGGGAAGCCATGTGGGCCGACGACGACGCCGTCTATGCGCAGGAACTGGAGTACGATCTGGGCGCTCTTGAACCCGGCGTGGCCAAACCGCACACGGTCGACAACTTCGCCCCGGTCAGCAAGGTGAAGGGCGAGCAGATCCACCAGGCGTTTTTGGGAAGCTGCACCAACGCCCGCATCGAGGACCTGCGGGCCGCCGCCGCGATACTCAAGGGCAAGGAAGTGGCCGTCCGCACAATCGTCATTCCCGCTTCATGGGGCGTATACCGTCAGGCCATGAAGGAAGGGCTCATCGATGTGTTTCTCGACGCCGGATGCGTTATCAGCAACCCCGGCTGCGGACCATGCATGGGCAACCACGAAGGCATCCTCGCCCCCGGGGAAACCTGCATCTCTACGGCCAACCGTAATTTCAAGGGCCGCATGGGCAACAAGGAAAGCTTTATCTACCTGGCCAGTCCCATGACGGTTGCCGCCTCCGCCCTCAAGGGCGAGATCACCGACCCGAGGGAGGTGCTGTAGACCATGAAAGTCACCGGAAAGGTATGGAAATACGGAGACGACGTGAACACCGACGTCATTTTCCCGGGCAAGTACACCTACACCGTTTCGGAGCGCTCCGAGATGGGCCAGTACGCCCTGGAAGACCTTGACCCCGAGTTCACCAAAAACGCGCAGCCCGGCGACATCATCGTGGGCGGTAAAAACTGGGGTTGCGGCTCCTCGCGCGAGCAGGCCGTTACCTGCATCAAGGAACGCGGGATCGCCGCAATAATCGCCAGGGGATTCGCCCGTATCTACTATCGCAACGCCCTCAACGAGGGGCTCCCGATCATAGTCAGCCCCGAGGCCGTCGACGCTGTCGAAAAGGGCCAGGAAGTAACCATCGATTTCGACAAGGGTGAGATAACGACGCCGAAGGGAACCTTCAGCTTTCCGCCGTTCCCCGACTTCGTCAGGGGTCTTATCGAAGACGGCGGGCTCATCCCGCACGTAAAGAAGAGTCTGGGGCTGTAGGAGCAAAAAGACGATGGCGGATGGCGGACAAGCGGATGACGGAAAAACCTGTAAAACCGGTAAACAGTCAACAGTGAACGGTAAACGGGAGAACCAGGGCAAAGGCAAAACCGTTTACCGGTTTCAAGCTTTTTCTGCCAGCTATTGCCTGTTCTGTATGCTGCGCGCTGCCTACTGTTTTTTCGGTCATCCGTCATCGGTTTTTAGATCTGAAACCAAGGAGGACTTCCAATGGCTAGAAATGTAATGCAGGTCAAGGAAAAGAAAGACAAGTACAGCGTATCCTATATTCCGGGAGACGATTCCGGTTTCGACGTAATGGAAGCCGCGATGATCGTCATGCAGGCCATGGACCTTCCCATCGAATGGGTAAGGGCCGACATGGGCTGGTGCATGTGGGAAAAAACGTGCAAGGAGTTCCCCGAAGGCGACAAGCGCCGCAACACCGTTCCCCAGGAAACAATCGACA
>CAZBLL010000044.1:0-9706 GCA_964492625.1 uncultured Synergistaceae bacterium | reverse complement strand
CCCAGCTTGAACCCGACCACGATAGAAAGTTTGACGTAGAAACACCCCGACTGCCTGACGCGGTTTTTGAAAGCCGGGTGGAGGCGCTTGGCTTTACGCCCCACGAAGAGGACGCCGTGAACATACAGGACATGGACGTTGTGGTGGCGGGAGGCAAGGGTTTGCAGAAGGCTGAATCGTTCAGCATGCTGCGCGAACTGGCGGCGCTGCTGGGGGGCGGCGTGGGCGCAAGCCGCGTGGCCGTGGACAACCGCTGGATAGGCTACCCCCACCAGGTGGGCCTGAGCGGCAAGGTTGTATCGCCCAGGGTTTATATAGCCGCGGGCATATCGGGATCGGTGCAGCACATGGCCGGAATGCAGACCTCGGAATACGTGGTGGCGATAAACAAGGACCCGGAAGCCCCCATTTTCAAAACGGCCGACCTGGCGCTCTGCGGAGACCTTTTCGATATAGCGCCCCGCATAACCGAGGCTGTGCGCAGGGCGAAGGAGGGCGACAGATGACCAGATTCACGCCGATTGACGATAAGGCGATAAAAGACCTGGAGCGAATTCTTGGCCCTCACAACGTAGCCGTGGACACCGACAAAAGGCGCACCTACTCGCACGACGAGGTGGGAACGCAGTTCTGGGACGCCGACTACCTGGCGGAGGCGGTGGTGTTCCCCGAAACCACGGAGCATGTCAGCGCCGTGATGCGGTACGCATCGGCGAGAACCATCGCCGTAACGCCCAGAGGCGCGGGAACGGGCCTTTCCATGGGCGCGGTGCCCGCTTTCGGCGGCATTGTAATGGCTTTCGACAGGATGAACCGGATTCTGGAGGTAGACGACGCCAACCTTACGGTAACTGCGGAGCCCGGCGTGGTAACGGCCGAGATCAACAGGGCCGCCGCGAGCAGGGGGCTTCAGTACGCCGGAGACCCGTGCAGCGGAGACGCATCGTTTATTGGCGGGAACGTGGCCGAAAACGCCGGGGGCAACAAGGTTGTGAAGTACGGGGCCACCGGCGCCAACGTGCTGGGCATGGAGGTGGTGCTCCCCTCGGGCGAGGTGACGTTTTTCGGCGGCAAGCGCCGCAAGGACGTTACCGGCCTGGACCTGGTCCACCTTATGGCGGGCTCGGAGGGAACGCTGGGCGTAGTAACAAAGATCATACTCAAATTGGTCCCGCTGCCGGGGGGCGTGGTGGACCTGCTGGCGCCGTTTGCCGCGGTCGAGGACGCCATAGCCTTTGTCCCGCGCATTTTTTCGAAGGGCCGCATAATACCGGCTTCCGTAGAGTTTATAGACCACACGTCCCTGGAACTGGTTTCACGCTACCTGGGCAGCGGCCTGCCGTACGGCGACGCCGGAGCCCACCTGATAATCCAGATAGAGGGCGCCGGAGGCGACGCGCTGGCCGACGAATACGAGCACATCGGCGACCTGTGCATGGAATCGGGCGCCATGGAGGTGTTTGTGGCCGACAACCGCAACTTTAGAGACAAGCTGTGGAAAGCCAGAAAGAGCATTTCGGAGGCGGTTATGGCTTTTTACACGCGTTACGCCAAGGAGGACGTGGTGGTCCCCACAAGCGAGACCCCGGCGCTGATGAAGGCCGTGCAGGGCATATGCGAGCGCTACAATATAGAATCAGCCAACTACGGCCACGTGGGCGACGGCAACATGCACGTGAACCTGCTGATGGAAGACGACAGGCCCGACTGGAAAACCGTTATAGAGTCGGCCCGGATAGACCTTTACTGCGCGACGGCGGAGCTTGGGGGAACGTTGTCGGGGGAGCACGGCATAGGGCTCAAGCGCAGCAGGTATATGCCGCTTTTCGTCGACGAGGTTCAGTTGCGACTTATAAGGGATATAAAAAAGGCTTTCGACCCTCAGGGCGTTTTGAACCCGGGGAAGATAACACCGCCAACGTAGCGGTTCCTTTTCTTTGGCCTGTTGCCGGGCTAAAGGGGCAATGCTATACTATAATATGAGAGAATCTAATGAAGCATGCACGCCCAAAAGGGAGGGACGCAAGATGGAGAACAAGAGAGAAAACGCCGTTACCGGTAACCTTTCCTGCACGTCAAACATCTGCACGCTGGTGGAATACGACGTCCAGGCCCTGCGCGACCTGATTGACGACTTTGAAACGGGGTGGGTGGAGAAGCAAACCCATGATAAATGCTAGAAACCGATGGCGGAATAACCAAAATACCGATGGCGGATGGCTGAAAAATCGAGGAGACAGGAAGAACATTAGGACCGTGGATCGGAGGCTGTGAGGTATGGCGTTTGAGGACCTTGAAGTCTGGAAAAGGGCTGCTCGATTAAGCGCCGATCTATTTGTTCAACTGCGGAGTATATCCGATTATGGTTTCAGGGATCAGATAACTCGTTCAGGCCTTTCCGTTCCGAGCAATATAGCCGAAGGACATGAAAGAGATTCTGAAAAAGAACTATGCCGGTTTCTAGCCATTGCAAAAGGATCCTGCGGAGAATTACGAACCCAGATATATATCGGCATGGAAGCCGGATATATTTCCAAAGAGCAGGGTTTTTCCTGGATAAATGAAACAAAACGCATATCTGCAATGCTTTCAGGATTCATAAGCAAAAGAAAGACAACAAATAAACGGGACGGAAAGTAATTCCGTCCCGTTTATTTCTGTTTGTTTTTTCAGCTATCCGCCATCCGTCATCGTCTTTTTGGGTTCTAAAGCGAAAACATGCCTACGGCGAGGACGATGAGGCCGAAGGCGTAGGCGAAGAGGCCCCATACAAGGGAAAAGAGCCTGGGTTTTTCCATGAACGGCGTTAGGACGCCCCGGATCCACTGGTATTTGAAAAGCAGAAAGTACATTTTGGGAAGAGCCACGGTTATCAGAAGCGTAATTATCCAGGAGAATTTTACGGCCGTGGTGAGTTCCATGTACCAGGTCATGGCTACGATCAGCACCGTTACGGCAGCCACTGGCCACAGCCAGAAGGGCTGTTTCTCAGGCATTACCTTGTCGAACAGAAATGCGGTCCACCGCTCCCTCAGCAGAAAGACCACCACTCCAGCGGTAATCATCAGCACCCCAAGGATAAGGGCTAGAAACTTGAAGAAATACATTTCCGCTTCACCTCCCTGGTTTTGAAACGCACCCCTGTCAGGCGCGCTACTGCTGCTTTGGTTCGGCGAGCGTTACGGTGTCTTCCGGATATATCTGTTCGCAGACGCCGCTGTCGACATCTACGTGGTACCAGTAACCCACCGGATCGCCCACCTTGAAGCCGTCTTCGTTGAGCCTTCTCAGGCTGTAGCTTACAATGTATTCCCTGGCGCCTTCGCAGTTGTCGATATCCCAGCCGGTCAGTTTGAATTTGCCTTCCGTGTTGACTCTGCTGACAAAGGCGTCTCTGCGATCTTTGGTAAGCTGTTCCTTGACCATCTCTATAGCCTCTATCTTGTTGTTGATCTTAAGATGAAACATAACGTAGGTCGCGAGGCATGCAAGGGCAAACGCGGTAAAAACTATGATAACCTTTTTGCCGAAGCCCCTGCGTCGTAGAATGTACATCGGTCGCGTCACCTCCATGGGGTTATTATGACATAAAAGCAGGGGGCGGGAGACAGGAAGGGCGATAAACCCGTAAACGGTGAACGGTAAACGGGAAGGGCGGAAAAGCAAGGAGACAGGAATCAGGTGGCAGGGATCAGGAAACTGGAAACAGGAGACAGCAAGGGCTTTAAACCGGTGAACGGTAAACGGTGAACGGTAAACGGTGAACGGTAAACGGTAAAACCAAAGCAAAAACAAAACCAGTTTTCACCACAGAGAACACAGAGGTCGCAGAGGTAACAGAGAAGTACAAGATCAAGAACAATATATGTGTGTAGGGGCAAGAGCGCCTGGATGTCATTCCGAGAAATAGCGTAGCGATGCCGAGGAATCTGGGGTTTATAGGAATCAGGCATCAGGAATCTGGAGGCAGGAAAAGCTTTAAACCGGTGAACGGTAAACGGTGAACGGTAAACGGGAAAGCAGGTGCGAGATTCCTCCCCTTCCTGCCGGACGGTTTCGGAATGACAGGCTTTTACGCCTTACGTCTTACGCCTTACGCCTTACGCCTTACGCCTTACGTCTTACGTCTTACGCCTTACGTCTTACGTCTTACGCCTTACGTCTTACGTCTTACGCCTTACGTCTCACGCCTTATGTTCTTACGATTCACGGTTTACGGTTTACGGTTTACGATTAACGGAATTAAAACCAAAGGAGCTGAGGTTTTTTGAAGAGAAAGGCCGGGATCATGCTGATGTGCCTCGTTGTACTCGTTTCGGTAAACCCGCAGGCCGCCGTGGCGGCGGAGGGCGCGTCTTCGACCTGGATGGAAGGCCTAGAGCAGGGAGACACACTTCCAGACCAGTTCCTTTTTGGAGGCGAACCTCCCGGCCTCGAAGAGGTAAAGGAAGCCTTTCTGAGACATTACGGGGCGGACCCCGAGGCATGGCCCGAGGAATTCCGCACTATCCACCGCATCCAGACCGAATGGATACAGCGGGCCTTGTCGAGCTCGCGATTCAGGGGACAGTTCAGCAGCCCGGTGCTGAAGAAGATGAAGGCCCAGATCGATGACCCGGTCACCTACTGGTCGCGCTGCCTGTACGAGGGCTGGGGATACGAGGAATGGTTCAGCCCCGACCATCTGACCCTGAGCGAGGTCCCCAGGGCCCTTCTCGACCGCTTTATGACCGAGCTGTTCCCTCTGATGTGGCGCGACATACGCAGCGCCACCCGGGTTCAGGAATATATGCTGGACCTTCCCGACGCCAGATTCAAGCCCTACAACAACTACGACCAGAGCGTCGCCTCGCAGCGCCGCCGGGACGTGCTGGCCTACAACGAAAGCATAGAAAAAGCGGCGGAATCGTATAAAAAAAAGAACGACTTCATGATGCTGGCTCTGATGCCGGAACGCATCGACACCAACTGGGTTGGGGACGCGGGGTTCGAGCGATCCCTGGGCAAACAGAAAAAGAAACTGGCGTCGATGGTGAACTCCTTTATGAACGGCAGGGACATGCGTTTCAGGGAAGCCTTCTACAAACAGGTCCCGGCGCTGGCCTGGTCGTGGAACGAGGAGATATGGTCGGAGAACCACGTAATCCTCAACGGCAAGCCCTCCGCCATCTCCGCCACTAACGACGCACTGGGCAACAGCACCAGGATCGAACACCCTTTCAGCAGCCCAAAGGTGACGATAAAGGAACGCCGTGTGTTTTCCGGTCCGGCCGCTTTGTTGCAGTGGAGCGCTGCTCCCGATTTTTCGCCGGCCTACGACAGGGGCGCGGTAATCTCGAGAACGGGTCCCAGGTACACGATCACGCTTAAAAAGTACGGCGACACTCAAAGTTACGCCCTGACTCTTTATCTCAACAATATCTCGGGGTTCGGCCACGAGGTTTCCATCAGCCCGGCCGACGGCGCGGAATACACGCCGCAGATATCGAGCGAAATACTCGACTCTTTGTGCGACGCTTTTTTTGCGGCCGCGGAGGACGTTTACGGACCGCCGGGTTCAAGTGCGACGGTCGACAACACCGGAGCGCCGGTTCCCCATGCGGGAAACAGCCTGGAGATAAATCCGCAGACGGGGACGACGCTGCAGGTCCTTTCCGAGTCTCCGCCGTCTCTGGACTTTACGGTCCGCGTTTCCGACGGACGCAAGACCGTTCCCCGCGCCGAGGTGGCGCTAAGAAAACCGGATATAGGCGTTCTGTCGTCGCCCAGCGCCACCGGCGGCGACGAGCGATTTCTGTACATAAAAACGGGCCCCCTTGGCGAGGCCAGGGTAACCTATACCCCTCCCGCTCTGGGGGAACTCAAGATGCTGGGCGGTTGCCAGTGGATGCTGGAGATCAGGGCGACGGAAGATATCTTTGGCGGCGACGCCAGGCTCCCGGTCACCATACGCCGCCCTGCGGAACTGGATATACGCGTGGCGCACGAGGTGCTTCCGGCCGAGCCGGGTTACGAAAACCACATCCGGTTCAGGTTCGACAGCATACAGGGCGGCCGGGGAGAAAACACCGAGCGCTTTCGGGTGGTGCTGGAAGCCCTTTCGGGCGACGGCAAGTTGTCTCTTCCCGGAGGCGAGGGTCCAAACCTTTCTGACGGCAACTCGCTTGTATTCGAGGCGCTCCCCGCACGGGAATACAACGTTGCCTACACCTGGGAGGGCGGCGCAACAACCGGCGGCCCGGTCGACGAAACCATCAGCATCCGGGTGCCGGAACTGGGCCTCGAAGGAGCGGCCGGCTTTTCAGTGGGAGTGTCTCCCCAAATAGGCACGCTACCCGGGGATACGGAAACCGTTTCGGGGCGCCCGGGCCTGTTTGTCCCGATAACGATGTACGTAAAAGACCAGTACCATCCCGACCTGGAAATGGACGCGTTCCTCCGGGCTTTCGACCTGGACCCCGTGATCGAGATAGAGCAGACCGATTTCAAACCTCTGGACGGGGGCGACGACCGCACCCGCGCGATAATCAAAAAAATCCTTGCACGGGTCAGGGGCGCTTCCCTGCCGCGCAAGGCGGTTTCGCTGAAACCCGGCGCATGGTCGCTGATAAAGGACACCAGCTCCAACTGGGTGCTTGCGGGAGACAGGACTTCCGGGGGAAACCCGCTGAATCTGGGCCTGCCCGGCGTCATACCCTGGGAATACGGAGATTACACCTTCCGTATAAAGCTTGACCTGGAAAAACCCGATGCAACCGAAAGGAGCGCCCTCACCAAAACGATGACCACCATGCTGAGGGTCAGGCCTTTTAACCAGGGCGACGCCGAAGACGGAAGAACGTCGCTTGTTCTGCCCATAGCCATGACCTATTCCGCCATGTTCCCGGGCGATGAGGCTCGTGCGTTTCTGGGCAAGCTGAGGACCCTGCTCGAAAAAGGCCAGTACGACAGGGCCGCGGTTGCGATTGGGGAACGGTTCGCCCGAAAGTTCACACCCCCGGGTTCCGACCCGCTACAGCCTGCGGAGACGACCAGACGCATGAAGCAACTTGTAGCGGAAGCAAAGCTTGTGCCGGAAAGCCGGATAACCAGCGACACGCTGAATGCCTGCATCGCTGGCGCCAAGCCGGTTTTTCTGGCTCTGGCGGCGGGTGTCTACGCCGACGAGTTCTTTGACGAAGGTTTCAGGCTTTCGTCACTGATGGACCCGTCGATACGCGAAAAGGACCCCCTGTCACTGCAGTTTCTGCAGTTGATACAGGGTTTTCTGGAGGGATACGGCGAGTACGGGCTGGCCGTATTTTCAACCGACAATCTGGAGAGCATAGAGGTTTTCTCGGAAAACGGCGATCTCCTGACGCCGCTTCCGAACCAGGTATTCAGTTGTGGAAAGGATTACGAACTTATATACCGCGACGAACACTCCGTGGTTATACCGTTCAGGCTGGGCGAGCAAATGCTGGTAAACCTGGAGAGCTCGGGGAAACCCGTAGAGGCCATAAAGATACTGCCCAACGGAATCAACGTGCAGAAATACTGCGAGAGAAAAACCCACGAAACCGTAACGGTGTACGGGGACGTGGTAAGGCCGTGAATCTGACTACCGATGGCGGATGGCGGACATCCGATGGCCGAAAGAACAAATTCAAAGGCAAAACCTTTTTTCACCACAGAGAACACAGAGAGAAGCAACATCTATTTCCTGTATAAGGGCAAAACCTTAAGATGTCATTTTGAGAAATCGCGGTTTTTCGTTAACCATCAACCGTGAATCGGAGAAAATCAAAAGCAAATTTCTTTGTGTAAACCCAACAAGCATTTGCTTTTGAACCTACAGAAAAGTTGTTGTTTTTGCTTCTCTCTGTGTCCTCTGCGACCTCTGTGGTGAATAGTGTTTTGCTACGGTTTTACGCTTCGAGTGCTTCTTTCACGGCGTTGAGCGCTTGGGCGGTGGATGTTTCATCCCTGGTTCCGTCGGGTTTCCACAGTTCCAGTTTGCCTTCCGAGGCCCCCCTGCCGGCAACAAGTGTAACGGGAAGCCCCAGCAGTTCGGCGTCGGAAAATTTGGACCCGGCCCGTTCGTTCCGGTCGTCCAGAAGCACCCTGAACCCCGCCGAGGCAAGTTCCTTTTGCAGGGTTTCACCCAGTTTTACGGCGTCTTCGTTTTTCATCGACGCTATAAGCATGTTAACGTCCCATGGAGAGGCGGCGCGGCGCATGGGGCCTTCTTCCGGCGCAGACGAAAGAACCACGGCGTCTACGGAAATATTGCCTGTCCACAGCATGGCGTTGCGGTTCGCACCGCTTTCGTCCTGAAACGCAAGGTCCTTTTCCACCGGGAACCTGGTGGTTTCGGCCGTTTTGACGAGACCGGTCTCTTGCAGCGGGGCTCCGCAGCGCGGGCAGGCGAATCCGCTTTCCATCGAGATGAGATCCGCGATCAGCGAGGCTTTGAAATCCCTGCCCCAGCAAGCGTTTATGGTATGGAAACCCGGTTTGTTGGCGCCCACCACAAAGCCCCGCCCGCCTTCCACGTGGCTGTCGGCGAGGATACGGACATTTTTGGGCATGCCCACGGGGCCGAGGTAGCCCGCAAGGTCTCCCACTGTTTCCCTTATCTCCAGCGGGTCGGCGAAACGCACCGAAGCGCCTCCCAGCAGAGCCGCCAGTTTTTCCTCGTTTATCTGGTGATGTCCCCTGACCAGAACGGCCAGTATTTCCTTGCCCTCTTGCGTTTCTGCGGCGTAGAACATGGTCTTGAGTGTGATCTCCGGAGAAATGTCCAGCTGGCGGCACAGTTCAACTATGGTGTCGGCGCCCGGCGTTTCCACGTCTTGCAGCGGCCCGGTTTCCACGGTTTCAGCCGGGGCGGGAGGAGTAGTCGGAGAGGAAGCGTCGCCGCACCATGGGCAGGCCGTGCACGCTATGCCGACGAATGACAGCCAGCTACCCGCAGGGGCCCTGACCGCTCTGTAGCGCACGGGGACGGCTTCCGATACGCCTTCACCCTCAAGCACATCGAGGCCTTCAAACAGCGGACCGGCAAGGTCGAGAAAGAGATCGGTCATTTTCTCCAGCGTCTCCTCGTCGGGGACCAGCCCGGCGGCGCTGCATTCCCTGAGATCGTTCAGAATAAAGGTAAGGGGCAGGTGTCTGTAACTTTTCACCAGGCGTCCCGCAAGGGGAAGCACGGATTCGTTGAGCGGCCTGATGTCCACCGGCTGGAATCCGGCCTCCAGGGCGCGTTCACCTATTCTGCTCGCCATGTGGGCCCACAGGGTCACCCCCATGGGCAGAAGGCCCAGGTTTCTTCCTCTGGGGTCGGCCGTAACGGCCCCCGCTCTGAGCAACCGGACTACGGTCGGGTCGGTAACACCCTTGGGGGCGTCCTTGACTGTCGGCAGGAGCATTTTTGAAAGTCGCATATGGTTACCTCCCTGTTGTACTGTTAAGCGGCCCGTTGTCTGCAGGACCGCCTGAAGTATATGACAAAGAAACGAATTTGGTAAAACAGAATGCGCTTTTTACGCTTTTCATGTTTTAATAACTTTTGTAAGGTATATTGTTTATTTACTCGCACCAACCGGAAAGACCGGAATACAAAGGAGGTTTCCCGTACTATGGCATATACCCTTGAACCGGAAATAGTCAAGGGATCCAAACCGGAAGACAGCTTCCAGAGCGGCGTCCTTCAGGAGACGATGGC
>CAZBLL010000043.1:0-9739 GCA_964492625.1 uncultured Synergistaceae bacterium | reverse complement strand
TACGCGGTCGCGTTCGGCGAAAAGAATAAGCTCGTCTCCCCCGCCGACAATTTCGTCTCCCCGCGGGTTGTATGTTATATGCCCGTCCGGTTTCTTTATTGCTATGACCATCGCGTTATATTCCGAGCGCAGTGGAGCGTCGGCCAGGGACTTGCCGGCCATGAGGCTTTCGGGGTGTACCGTAAAGGAGTCGAAATCGAGACCCAGCCCCCTGGATATGTTAACCAGTTCCAGAAAATTGGCCACGGTAGGCTTTACGGACGCCCTCGCAATGGCGGCGGCCTCGGCCTCAATGAGATTGATCGCCTTCTCGGCGCCCGCCCTTGTCAGGACATCTACCGACTGGGGGTCGTTGGCCCGGGCTACGACTCGCAGTGAGGGGTTCATCGACCTGGCGGTGATGGTGGCGTATACGTTGTCTGCGTCGTCGGGAAGCGTCAGTATCATGCCTCCGGCCCGCTGGACGCCGGCCTCGTCGAGAACGTCGTCCACCCTGGCGTCGCCCTGGTGGGCGATCCAGCCCTTGTCCCTGACGGCCGCCACCTTGTTTTCGTCAATGTCGAGAGCCACGAACGGGACGTCGTCCTTAACGAGATGTTCCGCCACCTCCAGCCCCACGTTGCCGAGTCCTACCAGTATCCAGTGGTTGTTAAGGTTTTTCACGCGCTGGTCCCTCCTTTTGCCCATGGCCGACAGCAGCCCCCCGACGACGAAATAATGGGTTATCTCTCCAATGGCCAGGCCCGCTGCGCCTATGCCCGAAAGTATCAGGAAAATAATGAAAACCTTGCCCCCCAGCGGGAGGCCGGGAGGCGCGTCGTAACCCACAGTAGTCAACGTGATCACCGTGTAGAAGAAAGCGTCTACCCAGTGCACGTCGCAGAAATACCATATGCCGACAGCGCCGGCAATGACGATCGCAACCAGAAGCGCAAGCCAGAACCGGGCCTTGCCCAACATCGTCACACTAGAGGACCACCCTTATGAAAGGTCGCTCCTTCCGGTTGTCACCGCTGGGGGTACAATGGTGCAAAACGCACTTGAGAGGTGACGCCCGGTGAGCAGGATGAAAATAGCGACCTTCAACGTAAATTCCGTCCGAAGCCGTCTGCACGTTCTCGAACGCTGGCTTAATGATAACAAAGTGGACATCCTGTGTCTTCAGGAAACAAAAGTGGAAGACCTGTCGTTCCCCGGGGATTTTTTTACGCAAATGGGCTACCACGTGGCTTTCAGCGGCCAGAAATCCTACAACGGCGTGGCCGTGGCGTCTCTTGTCGAACCTGACGAAACGTTCTGCGGCTTCGGCGATATGGAAGAACCCGATGCCCCTGCGCGGCTTATGGCTTGCAGGTTCGGCCCGGTTCATGTGGTTAACGCCTACGTCCCGCAGGGCAAATCCATCGACCACCCCGACTACGCGATGAAACTCCGCTTTTTCGAAAGACTAGGCGCCCTGTTTTACAAAAAATCCATGCTCGAAGGCCCCCTTGTTCTTGTGGGCGATCTCAACGTTGCGCCTGAAAAGATAGACGTTACCCATCCCGAAAGAAAAACCTCTCATGTCTGTTTTCACGAGGACGTAAGGAGGTCTTTCCGCGAACTTAAATCTCTGGGCCTGACCGACGTGTTCAGAAAGCACCGTCCCGACGAGGGGGAATTCACCTTCTGGGACTACAGGGTAAAGGACTCTCTGGCCAGGAACATCGGCTGGAGGATAGACCACGTTCTGGCCACCGACCCGATGGCCCTGCGCTCGGTGAACTGCTACGCCGACCGTGAGCCGAGATCGTGGGAAAAACCGTCGGACCACACGGTAGTGGTGGCGGAGTTCGACAGGTAAAAGGGGGGTGTATCCGAGGTGCCTCAACACTCAGGGAAACCGGCTGCGGGGGCGGTAAAACCGGGGCTGGCCCCGGGCGAACTGGTGCATATCGGTGAAAAGCGTGTCGAAAAGGCGCTGGTAAGCGTAATCGAATATGACGACGAAAACTTTTCCGAGGTAAAGGCCGGACCGGAACTGGAATGCCCGTCTACCGGACGGGAAACCACGATGTGGATCAACGTCGACGGCCTGCACGACACGGAGCTGCTTCAAAAGATAGGAAAGAGATTTTCAATCCACCCGCTGGTGCTTGAGGATATCTGTAACACCGGGCAGCGGCCCAAAATGGAAGACTACGGCGAATATCTGTATATAGTCATGAAGATGGCTACATGGAATACCGAAACCAGGCAGGTCGATTTCGAACAGGTCAGCCTGGTCCTTACGGAAAATTGCGTCATATCTTTTCAGGAGAGGCCGGGCGACGTGTTCGAACCCGTACGTCAGCGCCTGAGGCTGGGCAAGGGGCGCATAAAAAAACACGGGGCCGATTTTCTGGCCTACTCGCTTCTCGACGCTGCGGTAGACGAATATTTTGTTCTCCTGGAACAGATAGGAGACCAGGTTGCGGCCCTGGAGGACGACCTTCTGGACGATCCGGGCAACCATATAGTGGCGGGTATCCATGAACTCAAGCGGGAGATGATCTATCTCAGAAAAACCGCCTGGCCGCTCAGGGAGGTCGTCGCACTCCTGGAACGGAGCGACAGTCTGGTGACGGCGGACACTGCTCTCTACGCCCGCGACCTCTATGACCACGTCATACAGGTAATAGACAGCATTGAAACGCTGAGAGACGTTATTTCCGGAATGCTGGATGTATACCTGTCCAGTGTAAGCAACCGCATGAACGAGATCATGAAAGTGCTCACGATAATCGCCACCATCTTTATTCCGCTGACGTTTCTGGCCGGAGTCTACGGCATGAACTTCAGGTACATGCCGGAGCTCCAGTGGAA
Source organism: uncultured Synergistaceae bacterium (assembly GCA_964492625.1). Lineage (GTDB taxonomy): Bacteria > Synergistota > Synergistia > Synergistales > Thermovirgaceae > CAZBLL01. The sequence continues at coordinate 6,895 of CAZBLL010000043.1, read as the reverse complement.
ATGGGCGTACCCCGTTGTCTGGCTCGTGATGCTGGGGACGGCCGGGTGGATGGTGCGGTTTTTCAGGCGCAGGGGATGGTTGTAGGGTTATGTGAAAAAGGGAATTATCCACAAAAACCGTGAACAACTGTGTGGACAACTTAAAAAAACAGGGGGCGCTCCCAATGGAGCGCCCCCTGTTACAGCGACTGGCATTTACGGGCTGCCTACAGTTCCGAAAGCCCCCAGCTTTTTACCCTGTTTATGTTGCGTGAAACCTTGGCCCAGTATTTCGCCACGGGGCCGCCGTAGTATCGGCTCAACGCCTTCTGCGGGGTTTCGTAGGCCCTGAGGTAGCGGGAAAGCAGCAAAGTACCGGCCGCAATGCCCTTTTCGGGGTCGTAGAGTTCGTTGGCGGTCTTTATGCCGTTGGCCCTGAGCAGGTTCGTGTGGATTCTCCAGACGACCTGCATAATTCCCATGGCCCCGTATCCGCTTCTGGCTTTGGGTTCAAAATGGCTTTCGGCGTTGGCCACGGCGACCGTCAGCGTTATAGGTACGTCGTATTTTTTGCTGTAGTGGACAAAGGCTACCGCTTCCCTCCAGGCCGTAAGGGGTTTCACCCCGCCGTTTTGGGACCTGATGTAAAGAGCGATGACCGCGGCGTTTTTTTGTTCTGCGGGTTGCATCGCCCAGAGCCTGTTGATCCTGGAATCGGGATGATCGAGATACCATTTCACCAGATGATCAGCGTCGATTTCCATTTCCCCCAAAGCCGAAATAACGGTTCCTTCAAGCGCCTCAACGTGCTGTGCGGCAACCCTCTGCCTGCTAAGGCGGGCAAGGGCGTCGGCGGGCGATTCGGATAAAAGGTCTCCCGCCGTTGTGTAGACAAGGAACGAAACGACAGCGCCCATAACAAGCGCCACGCCCGCGTCCCTGGCTATTTTACGTAGCAATATGTTCCCTCCCTGCAAAGGTGCATGCCCCCAGGGGCATCTTTACTCGGCTTAAGCTCAACCAATGCATTATACACAAAATTCCGAAATTGACAATTTTAGTATGCAATTCAGGCTGTCAGCATCCCTTTTTCGGCAATACAAGCCGGAAAACGGCGCCTTCTTCCGATTCAAGGACCTGTATGCGGCCCCCATGGGAGGAAACTATCCTTTTCACTATGGCCAGGCCCAGACCATAACCGCCTGCGCCGGAGCGCGAGCGGTGTCTTTCGCCCCTCTGGAAACGTTCGAAGACCATCTCGCGCACCTCGACGGGGACGCCTACCCCGTTGTCCCCGAAAACAAACTCCCAGTTGTCTCCCCGGTCAAAAAGCGAAACCGAAACCCGGCCGCCGGGCGAATCGCCGAAACGCTGCCGGGTGTACTTTACGGCGTTGTCCAGCAGGTTGCCGAAAGCCCTGAGCAGTTCTTCGCTCCTGCCCCTGAACGGAGCGTTGTCGGGAAGGTCGCCCTCTATCTTCATGGCCGAGGCCAGGGGGTGGGTCCCAAAGTTCTCCAGCAGTGAACGGACCATTGAGGCCAGGTCCAGGTCTTCGGCTTCTTCCATGGGAACGCCGGATTCAAGCCTTGAAAGGAGAAGCATGTCGTCCACCAGGCGGGTCATGCGCTCCTGCTGTTTTACGATCTTGCCCGCCATATCGGAAACCGCGGCCTCAGACGCGCCGGCGTCGCCCTGCATAAGCAGTTCCGCGGCCGCCCGGATAGCCGTAAGGGGGGTCTGCAGTTCGTGTCCGGCGTCGGCCACGAAGGCCCTTCGGGCGTCTTCCAGCCTCTGCCGCTCGGTCAGGTCGTTGAGCACTACCAGAACGCCGCTTTCTATGGGAAGCGCCTGGGCCTCCAGGAATCGCTCGGTCTTGCCCAGAACGAAAAGGGTCTCCCTGCCGGGATATCCCCTGAAGGCCTTTTCCAGAAGCCCCAGCAGTTCCGGCGCCTTTATCGCGCTGAGATATGGCGTGTTTTCCATTTTCTGCGGAACGTCGCGGAGCAGTTCCGAAAGAGCGGCGTTCGCGTATCGCACCCTGCCGTTCGAATCCACCACCAGAACTCCCACGGGCAGCGATTCAAGCAGCGACTTCAGATACCCGCGTTCCAGCCGGAGGTCGCTGATGGCGCCGTCGAGGCGTTGCGACATGTCCTGCAGGGCCGAAGCAAGCCTCTGCACCTCGGAACTCCCCTAGGCCGGAAAATGGAATGCTTCACCCTCCCTAAGCCTCAGCGCCGATCTGGTCAGGTCCTCCAGCGGAGACGTGATCTGCCGCACGAACCACAGGCCAGCGATCATGGATATGGCGCCTGCCAGAAGCAGCGACGCCAGAAGCCGCCAGCGTGCATCGCTGACCGCGACGGCTATATAGGCCAGCGAGCGGGAGACCCTTATCACCAGAGCCGTTCCGTCCGGAGAGGCCGTGAGTCTCGTCAGGTAAAGATAGTCGGATTCCAGGGTCCTGCTGTAGCGGAGGTTCGATCCCTCTCCGGAAAGAATGGCTTGCCTGATCTCCGGGCGCCCTGCGTGATTGTCCATCGTCGCCGGGTCCGCCTCGTTGTCGAAAAGGACCTTTCCGTCCATGCCTGCGACGGTGACTCGGGTTTTATGTCCCGCGGGCCAGCTCCGCACGTTTGACTCCAGGCCCTCAAGACCGTCCGTTTTCATAATTCCGGCGATGATTGACAACTGCGACGCCAGATCGTTTTTTGCCTGTTCGTACATTCTGTTTTCTATGCTTCCGGCTATCAGGAGCCAGCCGGCAAGCAGCGCAAGGGCCAGAACCATTGCCACCAGGTCCGTCATTCGTCCCCTGAGTGTCTTCATTGCGTTTCACCTTCCCACTCCAGCCTGTAGCCGCGGCCCCGCAGCGTGTGTATCAGCCTGGGATTTTCAGGATCTTCCTCGATTTTTCGCCGGAGCCTCCAGAGGTGTACGTCTACCGTCCTGGTGTCCCCGGTGTAGTATCCCCATACCTTGGCGAGCAGTTCCTCACGCGAAACCACCCGGCCCTCCTCTCGGGCCAGCAGCTCCAGCAGCCTGTATTCGGTGGGGCTCAGGTCTATGGGCCCGCCCCCAACCGACACCTGCTCCGCTGCAAGGTCTACCGTCAGAGGGCCCGCCTCCAGGGTCTGTTTTTTTGGCGTGCGTTTTCCCCTGCGCCGCAGCAGGGCCCGCACCCTTGCGGCCAGTTCCGAAAGGGAGAACGGTTTTCGCATATAGTCGTCCGCGCCCAGTTCAAGGCCCGCCACCACGTCTCTTTCATCCCGGCGAGCTGTAAGCATCATTACGGGTATATCGGCGGTAGCCTCGTTTTCTCTCATGCGGCGGCATATCTCCCAGCCGTCCAGGCCAGGGAGCATAAGGTGCAGGATCACCAGGTCCGGGAGGGTTGTTTCGATCATGTCCAGACCGATATCGCCGTCGGAGGCGTTTTCCACGCGGAAACCGTACCGTTTAAGAGCTTCCGAGACGAGTTCCGCTATGGACTGTTCGTCCTCTACAATGAGGATGCGGTCCGCAGCCACTGCTCTCTCACTTGTCCTTTTCGCGTTCGATGGGTCGGCGGTAGTCGCAGGCGTTTATGGTCTGCCCCGTCGCCATGTAAACGACCTGTTCACACAGATTGGTCACATGGTCTCCGGCGCGCTCCATGTTGCGCGAAACCAGGATAAGCAACATCGCCTGTTCGATGTTCCTCGGATTCTGCATCATCAGCATAAGCAGTTCACGGAAAATCTGGCTGTCAAGATCGTCTATTTCGTCGTCCATGCCGCATACGGCCTTTGCGGCGTCGACATCTTTGTTCATGAAGGCCTTCAGCGCGGCGTCTATCATCTCTCGGATGTGTTCGCTCATGCGCGGCAGGTCTATAAGCGGTTTTATCAGCGGCTGGCCCGACATGCGGATACACTGCTTTGCGACGTTTACTCCCAGGTCGCCTATTCGCTCGAGGTCGGTAGCCATGTGCATTATCGATGAAACTATCCGCAGATCCAGCGCCACGGGCTGAAACCTGGCGATTATCTTGAGAGCCTGTTCGTTGATCGTTTCCCTCAGGTCGTCGAGAGCATCGTCGTTGTCCATGATCTGCCTGGCCATTGCGTCGTCGCGCTTTGCAAGCGCCCAGATCGCCTTGGTAACTGCGTCCTCGGCCATGGAGCCCAGTTTCATCAGGTTCTGCTCCAGCGCCTGGAGGTGCTCGTCGAATTCCTTTCTTCCTGTAAGCTGTTCCATGGGTGCTCCTCCTCTATTGTTTTCTCTCCGGGACCGGAAACGTATCTAACCGAAACGGCCTGTAATGTAGTCTTCCGTGCGCCTGTCCTTCGGGGACGTAAAAATTTCCTGCGTAGGGCCGAATTCCAGCATTTCCCCTATGAGGAAAAAGACCGTTGTGTCCGAAACGCGGGCCGCCTGCTGCATGTTGTGGGTCACTATGACTACCGTGTAGCGGTCGCGCAGTTCGCGGATGAGTTCCTCGATCTTCGCCGTCGCCATCGGGTCAAGCGCCGAAGTGGGTTCGTCCATCAGAAGCACCTCAGGTTCCACCGCTATGGCCCGTGCGATGCAGAGCCTTTGCTGCTGGCCTCCCGAAAGCGAAAGCGCCGGGGTGTTCAGTTTGTCTCTTACCTCGTTCCACAGCGCGGCTCCGTTAAGGCTGCTTTCGACGATTTCGTCCAGTTCCCCCCGGTTCGTCACCCCGTGGAGCCTGGGACCGTAGGCCACGTTCTCGTAAATGGACATGGGAAACGGATTGGGACGCTGGAATACCATTCCCACCCGCCTGCGGAGGGTTATCAGATCCGTTCCCGGTTCGTAGATATTGTTTCCGTCCAGATAAACCTTTCCCTTGACGGTGCAGCCGTGGATAAAATCGTTCATCCTGTTAAGACATCGCAGAAACGTGCTCTTGCCGCAGCCGGAAGGCCCTATAAGAGCCGTAACGGCCTTTGGCGAAACGGGAAGAGTAATATCCTTGAGAGCGTGATTATCGCCGTAAAAGAGGTTCAGATTTTCAACCGAAAATTTCCTGGATTCCATACAGTTCACCTGCCCTGGTCAGCGCTGGGTCCTGGCTCTCATCCTGAGACGCGCTCTCCAGAGCACGCCTGTCAGTGTGACGCCAAGGACGATAAGCAGAAGCACAAGTACGGTTCCGTACTGGATGGGACGTGTCTGCTGTATATGGGTTCCGGCCGTGGCGAGCACCAGAATATGGTAGGGCAGCGCCATGACCTCGTCTAGAAGGCTTGTCGCGAAACGGGGCGTAAAGAACGCGGCCCCCGTAAAAATGATCGGCGCCGTCTCGCCCGCAACCCGGCCCACGCTGAGGATCGCCCCCGTTATTATCGAGGGAAACGCCGTCGGGAGAACCACCTTGCGTATTGTCTGCCAGCGAGTGGCGCCCATTGCAAAAGAGGCGTCGCGGTAGTCCTGGGGTACGGCCAGCAGGGCGGATTCGGACGCGCCAACGATCACCGGCAGAGCCAGGCACCCGAGTGTCAGCCCCGCCGAAATGAGCGAGGAGCCGAAATGCAGAAAGATAACAAAAAACGTAAGGCCGAAAAGGCCGAAAACCACCGAAGGCACGCCTGCCAGGCTTCGCACCGCCAGGCGCAGAAAACGGGTGAAATAATCGTCCCGGGCGTATTCAACCAGGTATACCGCCGTAAAGACCCCTACGGGAAACGCAAAACCCATGGAAACCAGCACCAGTTGCAGTGTTCCCACTATGGGGGTGGCAATGCCGCCCGCGGTCATCTGGTTCCGGGGTTTCTGTGTAATGAAATCCCAGCTCAGCGCATGCCAGCCCCTGGATACCAGAAACAGCAGAATACCGCCCAGAAGCAGGCACAGCCCGGCCATTACGCCCCACAGAAACAGGGTGGCCGCCCTGTCCTTCAATATGCGTCTGCTGTTCATCAGCGCCACTTCCTTCCCCGCTGCTCTATCCACAGCGCCAGGATGTTGAGAGAAAGCGTCAAGAACAACAGAAGAAGGCCCGCGAAGAAAAGCGCGTGGTAGTGGTCGGACCCTACCGGAGTTTCACCCATTTCGGCTGCTATGGCCGAAGTCAGCGGGCGGACCGGGTCAAAAACGGATACGGGAATAATGGCCGCCCCCCCCGCCGCCATAAGAACGACCATCGTTTCACCGACGGCCCTCATAACGCCCAGAAGCGTTGCGGTCATCAACCCTGGCAGCGCGGCGGGTATAACCACGCGCGTTATGGTTTCCAGCCGGGTCGCCCCCATCGCGTAGGATGCGTCGCGCATGTCCCTGGCCACCGAGCTGATGCTGTCTTCGGCAAGCGACGTAACGATGGGAACGATCATTATCCCCATGAGCATGGACGCATTGAAAAGATTGAGACCGGTAAGTATATCGAAGTGTTCCGTCATCCAGGGAGCGATAATGACCATTCCCAGAAAACCCAGAACCACCGAGGGAAAGAACCCCAGTATCTCGATGACCGGTTTCAGTATCTCGCGCAGTTTGCCGGGGCATATTTCAGAAAGAAAAACCGCCAGAAAGATACTGACCGGGACCGAAAGGATGGAGGAAAGGAGAGTAACGGCCAGAGAACCTACGGCGAGTGGGAGCATACCGAATTCGGCAGGGTCGTAGGTGGGGTACCAGTAGAGGCCGAAAAGGTCCGAAACGGATGTCCTGAGAAGAAAGGGAATGCTTTCCTTTACAAGGAAAAAAAGAATGAAGATCATGATCGCCACGCCCATGCTGGCGACGATGGAAATGGTTATACGCGGCGCCCTGTCTCCCTTCAGCGCGGATTGCATGAAAAACCACATCCCTTGATGCAAGGATAAAAATCGCCGGTTTACTGGAACACAGTGGACCGGGGATTTTGCGTACTTTTATCTGTCCTCCGCCGCGGCAGAGGCTCAGAAAATCC
>CAZBLL010000042.1:0-9782 GCA_964492625.1 uncultured Synergistaceae bacterium | reverse complement strand
CTGTACACTTCAATACATATAGAGGAATACGAGATGGAGGCCCGCGACACGAAATTGGGCCCCGAGGAGATAACAAGAGATATACCAAACGTCGGTGAAGACGCCCTCAGGAATCTCGACGAGGACGGCATCGTCCGGGTGGGCGCCGAGGTGGTGGCCGGAGGCATTCTCGTAGGGAAGGTAACACCCAAGGGGGAATCCGACCAGTCGCCGGAGGAAAAACTGCTCAGGGCCATTTTCGGCGAAAAGGCCCGCGAAGTAAGGGACACCTCCCTCCGGATACCTCACGGCGAGGGCGGCAAGGTTGTTGCGGTCAAGCGCCTGCGCCGTTCGGAAAACGGGGACGAACTGAGTCCCGGCGTTAACGAGGTCGTCAAGGTTTACGTAGCACAGCTGCGCAAGATAACAGTGGGAGACAAGATGGCCGGACGCCATGGAAACAAGGGCGTCGTATCCAGGATCCTTCCAGAGGAGGATATGCCCTACCTTCCCGACGGAACTCCTGTAGACGTGGTTCTCAACCCTCTGGGGGTTCCCAGCAGAATGAATCTCGGCCAGGTTCTGGAGACGATAATGGGTTTCGTCGCCGACAGGAGAGGCTGGCATATCGCGACCCCGGTGTTCGAGGGCGCCAAGGAACACGAGATCCGCAGCCTCATCGGCGACCTGGGAGCAGAGAGCATACCGGAACTGACCGATGACGGAAGGATAACGCTGTTCGACGGACGAACCGGAGAACCCATGGAATACCCCGTAACCGTGGGAGTCATGTACATGATGAAACTTATCCACCTTGTGGATGACAAGATACATGCCCGTTCCATTGGTCCCTACAGCCTCATAACACAGCAGCCCCTCGGCGGAAAAGCCCAGTTCGGTGGACAGAGGTTCGGTGAAATGGAAGTCTGGGCGCTTGAGGGCTATGGTGCGGCTCACATACTGCAGGAAATGCTTACAGTAAAATCGGATGATATCCGCGGCCGATTGAGGACATATGAGCGCATAGTCAAGGGGCTGAACCTGACAGAACCGGGTATCCCGGAAAGTTTCAGGGTGCTTGTCAAGGAATTGCAGGGCCTTGGCCTGGATGTTGATATCCATTACGAGGACGGCACCCACGGGGAACTCGTGGTTGAGGAAGAGGAGGATTCCTACTTCCGGCCGGTAAGGCGTCCACGTGAGGAAGAATCGGAAACCAGGGGAGTGCACGGCGTCGAGGCCATGTTCGAATCGCCTGCCGAAAAGCCATCCCCGGGCGGGCGGGAAAAGGGAGCCGCTGGACTCGCCGAGGTTTTCAGCGACGTGCAGGTGGATGAAACGGACAAGGGGGCGGATTCGTAATGAGCCGTGATATCAAAGGGGTTCAGATAAAACTGGCCAGCCCCGAAAAGATCCGGGAGCTATCGAGCGGAGAGGTAAAGAAACCCGAAACCATAAATTACCGTACACTGCGTCCGGAGAAAGACGGCCTTTTCTGCGAGCGTATCTTCGGGCCGACCAAAAGCTACGAATGCGCATGCGGAAAGTACAAACGCAGCGGACCCAAGTTCAAGGGCGTTGTGTGCGATCGCTGCGGTGTCGAGATAGCCGACAACCGTGTTCGCCGCGAAAGGATGGGGCACATAGAGCTGGCCGCGCCGGTGGTGCATATCTGGTACCTGCGTGGGATACCCAGCCGCCTGAGCCTGCTTCTGGGCACAGCGACCAAGGATCTCGAAAAAGTAGTATATTTCGCGCCGACGCGCAGGCGAGAGCAGGTTTTCAAAGTCGTCATCGAAGGCCGCAGGAACAGTCCCGTTCACAGAGGGGATGTCATTGCCGCATGCGAGGAACGTATTCACAGGCATTATGACGGCAAGTTCAAGGCCGAAGAGGCCTTCAGGGTGACGCATGTTGATGATGTTCCGGTCAACGAGGGCGACGTCGTCACGGCTCATCAGGTGGGTTCCTTCAAGCGTGATTTCGGAGAAAGCGTGTTCCAGGTGGAACCGGCCTTCAGGGTTTCGGAGACATCTCCGGACGGCCGTTTCGAGGAAGGTCGCATCCTCAGGGCCAGCGAGCGCGACAGTCTCGCTGAAGAAGGCGTGGACGCGCCCGTCGAAAGAGCAAGGGCCGGCAACGACGAGGAGGGCTTTGTTGTAACGGCGGTCGCCCATCTTCCGTTTGCGAAGGCCGACGTAATATCGGCCAGCGAATACCAGTTGTTCTATCAGAAATACCCCGGGCGTTTCTCGGTTCAGCCCGAGACGATAACCATAGAGGACCCATGCTATATAGTCATCGGGTCCGGCGAATCTCCCTTCGGTCGTTCCGATATCATCCTTGAGAGGGAGCAGTATCTCTGCGCCCAGTACGACAGGGAATTCCAGGCCGGCATCGGAGCGGAAGGTGTTGAGTCGCTTCTCGCTAAGATAGACATGGAGGACCTGGCGGCTTCTCTCAGGGAAGAGATAGGCGACACCACCGGGCAGAAGAAGCGCAAACTGGTGAAGAGACTCCAGGTCACCGAGGATTTCCGCAAAAGCGATGGACGGCCGGAATGGATGATACTCAAGGTTCTTCCGGTAATACCACCGGATCTCAGGCCGATGGTTCAGCTTGACGGGGGCCGGTTCGCCACATCGGACCTTAACGATCTGTACAGAAGGGTTATCAACAGGAACAACAGACTCCGCAAGCTGCAGGAACTCAGGGCGCCGGAGATCATCATCCGAAACGAGAAACGGATGCTTCAGGAGTCCGTGGATGCTCTTGTCGACAACGGACGCATGGGCAAGGCCGTCCTGGGCGCCGGCAACAGGCCGCTCAAGAGCCTTACCGACCTTTTACGGGGAAAGAAGGGCCGTTTCCGCCAGAACCTTCTGGGCAAGCGTGTCGACTACTCGGGACGTTCGGTCATAGTCATAGGTCCAAACCTCAAACTCAACCAGTGCGGCCTGCCGAAACAGATGGCGCTGGAACTGTTCAAGCCCTTTGTCATCGAGAAACTTGTCGAACGCGGGCTTGCTCCCAATGTCAAGAGCGCCAAACGCGTCATAGAACGCGGACGCGAAGACGTCTGGGGGATACTCGAGGAGGTCATAAAGGGGCATTCGGTCCTTTTGAACAGGGCTCCTACACTGCACAGGCTGGGCATCCAGGCTTTTGAGCCTGTCCTTATGGAGGGCAAGGCCATAAGGCTCCATCCCCTGGTCTGTACGGCTTTCAACGCCGACTTCGACGGAGACCAGATGGCCGTGCACGTGCCCCTCTCGATAGAGGCCAGAGTAGAGGCGCAGATGATCATGCTTTCAGCCAAGAACCTGCTTTCACCGGCAAGCGGCAAACCGGTTGTAACGCCGACACAGGACATCGTACTCGGCATCTTCTACCTTACCGGGATGCGCAAGGGGCTAAAGGGCGAGGGTATGACCTTCACTGAAATCGAAGATGTTCTCAGCGCCCTGGACCACGGCGCCGTTCACGTCAACAGCGCCATTAAACTGCGCGTCCGGGGTGAATGGATAGAAACATCGCCGGGGAGAGCTCTGTTCAACAGCGTCATCCACCAGGATCTTCGCTTTATCAACAAGCAGATGAACAAGAAGAGCCTGGGGATGCTTCTGGACAACGCCTACGACAAGGTGGGCAGGTATTCCCTTGTAACCATGCTTGACGCCGTCAAGACGCTTGGCTATCACTGGGCAAGCGTAAGCGGGTTGAGCATCGGTCTGGGGTATGTCGTTATACCTCCGAAGAAAAAGGACATCGTCAGACAGGCCATGGAGCAGGAGGAAGAACTCGGCTCCCAGTACGGCATGGGAATATTGACGGAAGACGAATACCTGCGCCAAAAGGAAACCTTGTGGTCGGAAGCCGCCAGGGAGGCGGCGGATTCGATCCTGGCCAACATGGAGGAGACTAATCCGCTCAAGATGATGGTCGAATCGGGAGCCAGGGGCAGCAAGAGCCAGGTGGCCCAGATGGCGGGCATCAGAGGACTCATGGCCGATCCTTCGGGCAGGATTATCGACTATCCCATCGTCTCTAATTTCCGTGAAGGCCTGAACATGCTGGAATACTTCATTTCGACTCATGGAGCCCGTAAAGGCCTGGCCGATACCGCCCTGAGAACAGCCAAATCGGGGTACCTTACCCGCAGGCTCGTCGACGTGGCGCAGGACCTTATTGTCGTCAAGGAAGACTGTGGGACGGACCAGGGTGTCAGGATACGTCCTCTGATGCAGGACGACAAGATCGTCATTCATCTCAGTGAGCGCATCGCGGGAAGGACGGCGCTGAATGATATCGCGCATCCGGAAAGCGGCGAGATGCTGGTGAGGGGCGGCGAATCGATAACAAACGATATAGCCCTGCGAATCGAAAACGCGGGCATCGACGAAATCTGGGTGCGGAGCCCGATGACCTGCGGTCTTCAGGAAGGTGTATGCCGACAGTGCTACGGCATGGATCTCTCGTCGCGGGAAAAGGTTTCCATAGGCGAGGCGGTCGGCGTCGTTGCAGCCCAGTCGATTGGAGAACCGGGAACCCAGCTGACGATGCGTACTTTCCATACTGGAGGCGTAAGGCTGACGGGTGAGGACATTACGCAGGGTCTTCCAAGGATCGAGCAGCTTTTCGAAGTGCGCAGGCCCAAGAAAGTGGCCTTCCTTTCGGACAGGGACGGAATAATTTCGGAGATTCGCGAAATGGAAGGCAAGAGAAAAGTCTTCATCAGCTCCACCGAGGAAAAGGGTGAGACCAGGTCCTCGTACAACGTGCCGGCTTCGCAGCATCTCCTCGTAGAGGAAGGCGAAGAGGTTGAGAAGGGCCAGGCAATAACCGAGGGGTATATAGATCCCCAGCAACTTCTGGAGGTGGAGGGGCTGGAGTCAGTTCAGAAGTATCTGGTAGACAGCATTCAGGCAGTCTACAGATCGCAGGGCGTTTCGATAAACAACAAGCACATAGAGGTCATTCTCAGAAAGGTGGCTCCGGTAAACAGGGTCCGTATCTCCGAGGAAGGCGACAGCACTTTCGTCGCGGGAGAACTCGTGTGGCTGAGAGACCTGGAAAGGGAATCGGAACAGATTCGCATCGATAACGAGCGGTTCCTGGATGAGGCCGTGGAGAAAATGACCGGAAAGGTAATAAAGGATGTTTCAGGCCAGGGCAACCTGGAAGCGGCGCTCGCCCACAAGGGAGAGGAACTGAACGAAAAGATAGTACGGGACTTGCTGAGACCGGGTTCCGGTGTGGCGGAAATGAATCTGGAAGACGACGGATGCCTGCTGAGGATTATAGTGGGTGAAGTCGCCTTCAGGAGAGAAATGGAAGGTCTCGAGCTTATTCAGACCTGCGAGCTGCCGGATGACAGGCGGATAGAATCCGGAACCAGCCTTACGCCGGGACAGTTGGGGCTCGTGACGTCGGGAAAGCCGATGGATATATGGGTTCGGGATATCGAAGTCCTGGACTCGCTCGAGGACAACGCCTATCTGGCCGAGGATGTAGAAGTCGAAGGTGAAAAACTGGCTCTGAAGGATCAGCTTATAGACAGCGCCGTTTCCAGTTCACTCAGACGCAACGAAGTGGAAAGCATCCGCGTCTGGAAAAACCCGGAAAGGGTAATTGTATCCGAGGCCATGCAGAAAATGTTGATAGACAAGGTGTGGGGTCTTTCGCTTTCAAAAGCCATAGACGCAGATGGGGAATCAGTAGGGGATATACCCCATATGGTCGATGGGAGAGTGGTGCGGGGTCTCGTGGAGGGCGAACTTACGGCTGTCGAAATTGACGGCGAGATACACTCGCGCGACTCGTTGCTGCACCAGGTGTTCACGGATACCGCCTATGGAAAGGTGATACTGGGAGCCGTTGTTTCAAGCGAAGGTGGAACAGTTGTGGAAGCCGGAAGGGAAGTCAACCACCAGGTTCTTGAAACTCTGGTGGAGATGGATCCCGAGGAACTTGTCCTGAGACCGATATTCACTCACGCCGACACAAAGCGAATCATCCAGCGGGTCGGTTTCGTCAGGAGACTGCGCGACGAGCCCCAGTGGAAGCCCGTTATCCACGGGATAACCAAGGCGGCCCTGGCCACCGACAGTTTCCTGAGTGCGGCTTCCTTCCAGCAGACGGCTCAGGTGCTGGCGGGAGCGGCCGTCAGGGGCGACATGGACGAACTGAAGGGTTTGAAGGAAAATGTCATAATCGGGAGCCTGATACCGGCGGGCACTGCTTCGGAGGTGTACAGAAAGACCGAAATACTTCCGCCGCCAGTCGTCCTGGGGGAGACATCCGAAGACGTTGACCCTGTTTAGATGTGCGGGATTTCTTGACACCCCGTAGCGCCGTTGCTATCATGTCCCGGTGCCTTTCAAGGGAGGGGTTTCTGTGCCCTTGAACGAGATTGGTGTGCCCGGACGGGTGGTTGGAGCGAAAGCGGTCCGGCGCGCCCTTTCAGAGGGCGGTTTAGCAAAGGTTTTCATCGCCAGGGATGCAAAGGGTTCGATAGTGGATCGCGTGGAGGAACAGGCCCGTCTCGGAGGAATACCCGTGGAATGGGCCGACAATATGGAAAAACTCGGCAGAGCCTGCGCGATCGGTTGCAAAGCTGCGGCGGCCGGGATACCGTCCGGTCTGAAAAACTGAAAACGCAGGCCGTGTCGAATCGTCTTTTACAGTGTAAGGAGGGAGTTCATTGCCAACGATCAATCAGCTGATCCGGAAGGGTCGACTGGAAAAACGGAAAAGGTCAAGCGCTCCGGCGCTTCAGGGCAACCCCGCCCGCAGAGGCGTGTGTACGAGGGTCTATACGGTTACACCCAAGAAGCCTAACTCGGCTTTGCGCAAGGTGGCCAGGATAAGACTCACCAACGGGCTTGAGGTCACGTCATATATTCCTGGCGTAGGCCACAATCTGCAGGAACACTCCGTAGTTCTTGTCCGCGGAGGCCGTGTAAAGGACCTCCCGGGTGTCAGGTATCATATCGTCAGGGGAACTCTCGACTGCGGCGGCGTCGAAGGCCGCAAGCAGAGCCGGTCCAAGTACGGCGCCAGGCGGCCCAAGTAGCCGCAGCAGCCGGAGTAAACAAGGAGGCGCCTGAACAATGCCTAGAAAAGGTCATATTCGCAAAAGAGAAACCCAGCCCGATTCCCGTTTCGGGAGCAAGGATATCGCAAAGTTCATAAACGCTATCATGCTTAACGGGAAGAAAAGCGTCGCAGAGAGCATTATGTACGGAGCTCTCGATATTGCAGGGGAACGGGTAGGCGCGGAGCCCATGGAAGTGTTCAGCAAAGCCATGGAGAACGCAAGGCCTATCGTAGAGGTCAGACCCCGCCGGGTGGGAGGAGCCACGTACCAGGTTCCGGTCGAAGTGCTGCCGCCAAGGGCGCAGGCGCTTGCGATCCGCTGGATACTTCAGTATGCCAGGGGCCGCAAGGGTATGCCCATGAAAGAAAGACTGGCCAGAGAATTCACAGACGCATACAAGAACGAAGGAAGCACCATCAAGAAACGGGAGGACACCCACAGGATGGCGGAGGCCAACAGGGCCTTTGCTCATTATCGCTGGTAGCACCCCTTGATATTCCGCCGCAGAGGCGGAGCGGGGCCGGGTGGTGAATAAGAATGGCACGCAGAGATCTCAACAAGATTCGCAATATCGGAATAGCAGCGCATATCGACGCCGGAAAGACGACCACGACCGAGCGTATCCTTTTCTATACCGGAAGGAAACACAAACTCGGTGAAGTGCATGAAGGCGCCGCTACAATGGACTGGATGGAGCAGGAGCGCGAGCGAGGTATAACAATTACCTCTGCGGCTACAACCTGTTCCTGGAATGATCATAATATCAATATAATTGATACGCCCGGCCACGTGGATTTTACCGTAGAGGTAGAGAGGTCCATGAGGGTCCTCGATGGAGCGGTAGCGGTTTTCTGCGCCGTCGGGGGCGTTGAGCCCCAATCCGAGACAGTATGGCGCCAGGCGGACCGCTACAGGGTGCCGAGAGTGGCGTTCATCAACAAGATGGACCGCGTGGGAGCCGATTTCAATCTCGTGGTTTCGCAGCTCAGGGAACGACTCGGCGCCAACGCCGTTCCCCTGCAGATACCTATCGGCCTGGAAGACAGTTTCAACGGCATTATCGATCTGGTAAGGTTCAAGGCCGTCATGTACAGGGATGAGCTGGGCAAGGATCCCAAAATTGTGGATATCCCGCCCGAGCTTCTTGAAGAAGCCCATCTTGGACGTGAAGTGCTTGTCGAAGCTCTGGCCGATCTGGACGAGGACGTTATGAACCTCTATCTCGAGGGCCGCGAGGTGCCGGAAGCCGCCATACGGGCCGCCGTGCGCAAGGGAACAATTGCGCTGGAGATGTTCCCGGTGATGTGCGGCTCGGCTTTCAAGAACAAGGGTGTGCAGCTTCTACTCGACGCCGTTGTCGACTATCTCCCGAGTCCGCTGGATATGCCGCCTGTAGTGGGCGTGCATCCCAAGACAGGAGAAAACGTTGAGCGCTCCCCCGATGTCGAAAGTCCCTTTACGGCTCTTGCTTTCAAGATAGTCGTGGACCCCTTCGTGGGGAGGCTGGTCTACTGCAGGATTTATGCCGGCAAGGTCAATACCGGCGCCAGTATGCTCAACACCACTACCAGTAGCCGTGAGAGGATCGGAAGGATCATACGCATGCACGCCAACAAGCGCGAGGACCTTGAAACGGCGGAGGCCGGAATGATAGTTGCTCTACCCGGTCTCAAGTCGACAAGGACGGGCGATACACTTTGCGATGCGTCCAAACCCGTAATTCTCGAAACGGTCGAGTTCCCGGAACCCGTTATCGATCTGTCGGTGGAACCCATGAGCAAGGCGGACCAGGTCAAGCTTTCCAAAGGCCTTTCGGGGCTTGCGGAAGAAGATCCGACATTCCGGGTCAAGAGCGACGAGGAAACGGGTCAGACTATTATCTCGGGGATGGGGGAACTTCACCTCGAGATCATCGTGGACAGGCTCAAAAGAGAATATGGCGTGGAAGTGCGCGTGGGCAAGCCGCAGGTGGCCTATCGCGAAGCGATCCGCAATCCCTCTTCGGCGGAGGGCAAGTTTATCAAGCAGACTGGCGGGCGTGGACAGTATGGACACGTGGTTCTGGATATCGAGCCGCTTCCGGATCACAAGGGCTACGAGTTCGAGAACAAAATCGTAGGAGGGTCCATTCCAAGGGAGTATATCCCCGCCGTACAGAAGGGCCTGGCCGATTCGGTCAACAACGGGGTTCTCGGAGGTTATCCTGTTATCGGCATGAAGGTCTCACTGGTTGACGGAAGCTATCACGAAGTCGACAGTTCGGAGATGGCTTTCAAGATCGCGGCCTCAATGGCCTTCAAGGAGGCCATGAGGGCGGCGCAGCCAGTACTGATGGAGCCGATAATGGAAGTCGAGGTAGTTACTCCCGAGGAATACGTCGGAGATGTCATGGGCAATCTGTCCTCTCTTAGAGGGCATGTCGAGGGCATGCAGATGCGCGGAAACGCAAGGATAGTAAAGGCTTACGTGCCGCTGTCCGAAATGTTCGGCTATGCCACGGATCTTAGAAGCAGAACGTCTGGCAGGGCTTCCTATACCATGCAGTTCACTCACTACGAGGAAGTTCCGAAAGACGTCACCGAAAAGATCCTCAGAAAATAGATAGAAATAGAAGACGAAAACACTGTATTCTGCTAAGGAGGTTTCAGGAAGATGGCGAAAGAGCATTTTGACAGGTCGAAACCGCATTTGAACATAGGAACAA
>CAZBLL010000041.1:0-10166 GCA_964492625.1 uncultured Synergistaceae bacterium | reverse complement strand
TCAATCAGATAGGAACGCCGCTTGATGCTCCATACACCAGATTTGACAATAGCTCA
Source organism: uncultured Synergistaceae bacterium (assembly GCA_964492625.1). GTDB lineage: Bacteria > Synergistota > Synergistia > Synergistales > Thermovirgaceae > CAZBLL01. The sequence continues at coordinate 10,110 of CAZBLL010000041.1, read as the reverse complement.
TTGAGCCCACGAAAGCTAGCAACATTCTTTTCCCCTGCTAGCCCAAAAAGATTAACAGTTATTTCCAATCCACCTTTTGCTACAGATAACACCTGCGATAATCCGCATCCAGATCTGGCAACCAATCACCAGTTGCGATGCTTTAGACATATATCGGTTCTGGTGGTTAAATAGCAACCATACAGGAGGGCTGCCGGGCTGCACCAGCAAGGCATCTCGACGGCATTGAGTGTGACGCTGCTTGCTGTTGTTTTGTACAGCAAAAATCCAAACGTTCAATGAAGAGGGTTTTGCCTTATGGATACCCTGAGAAAATTTATATCAGGTTTGGTCGCATTTATTGCTCTTTGTTGCGTCCTGTCTGTTTCGTCGGAGACTGCGGCGGATGGTCGTACGGTGCGAGTGGGTGTTTACGAAAACCCCCCCAAAGTGTTCACCGCAGAAAACGGGGAGCCAGACGGAATCTTCATAGACATACTTGAAACGATCGCTCTGGAAGAAGGATGGACGATCGAATATGTCCACGGCGCCTGGAGCGAGGGCCTGAACAGGCTCGAATCCGGCCGGATCGATGTGATGCCAGATGTGGCCTTTACCAGCAAGCGTGCTGAGAGATTCTATTTTCCACGTGAACCGGTCCTTTCTGACTGGTTCCAGATATACGCTGCGAAGGGTAGCGGGGTGCGTTCGATTATCGATCTTGACGGCAAAAAAGTGTCGGTTCTTGAACAGTCCATTCAAGAGCAGTCTTTTTCGGACCTTATCGACCAGTTCGGAATACAGGTAGAGATCGTACCGTTCCCCGATTACAGTACTGCTTTCAAGGCCGTATCGGATGGAACGGTTGATGCTGTTATAACCAACCGGTTTTACGGAGCACACCATATCTCTGAATACGATCTCGAGGATACCGCCGTTATTTTCAGCCCTACAAAGCTCTATTTTGCCGCCCGCCCAAACATTGGTTCTGTCATACCCTCGGCTCTAGACAGATGGCTGAAAGTAATGAAAGTGAATCGTGAATCCGCCTATTTTCAGTCACTCGAAAAATGGACTTCCCAGGAATACCCTCCTGTTATCCCTGGCTGGCTTTCTATAGTGGGAATAGTCCTTTTGGGAGTCGCGTTGGTAGGAAGTGTGGGTGCCCTGATCTTCAAGCACCAGGTAGATATCAAAACTAAAGAGCTGGTTGAATCTGTGGAGCAAAAAATCGAGGCCGAATCGGCCGACAGGATGAAATCGGTTTTCCTGGCGACTATGTCCCATGAATTGAGAACCCCGCTAAATTCCATCATCGGGTTTTCCGGGGTTTTGCTTCAGGGGCTTGCGGGCCCGTTGAATGATGAGCAGCAGAAACAATTGAAAATGGTGCAAAATAGTTCCAGGCACCTTTTGGCCCTTATCAACGACGTTCTGGATATTTCAAGAATAGAAGCTGGAAGGGTTGAACTGACGCCGGAACCGATGAATGTAAAGATGTCCGTGGAAAACGTCGTTTCAACCTTGACCCCGACTGCCGAAAAAAAGGGATTGTATCTTCGTTTTGATATTGATCCGGATGTAGGAAACATCACCTGCGACAAAAGACGATTCGAGCAGGTTATGATGAACCTTACCGCGAATGCGGTCAAGTTCACCTCCCGCGGGGGTGTGTCGGTCAACTGCTCTCCAAAAGGAGAGAGTGTAATAGAGGTATCGGTCAAGGATACAGGTATCGGCATAAAGGATGAAGAGATCAAAAACCTTTTTAGGCCTTTCAGCCAGCTGGATACCGGCAGAACCAGGGAATACGAGGGGACAGGCCTGGGGCTTTCGATAAGCAAACGACTCATCGAGATGATGGGCGGAAAAATTACGGTTCAGAGCAACCCCGGAGAAGGAAGCGTCTTCACCTTTACGCTGCCCAGGGAGATGAATACGGATGTCGACGGAAAAGAAAGTCCTGGTAATTGAAGATAACGAACAAAATATGTATTTGATGCAGTTTCTACTAGAAAAACATGGGTACACGGTGATTACTGCAAATGACGGGTTGCAGGGGGCTGAGGCGGCTGCCCGTGAGAAACCGGATATTATTCTTCTGGACATTCAGTTGCCTGAAATGGACGGCTACGAAGTTGCACGGAAACTGCGATCCAACGCCAATCTGGCCGAAACCCCGATCATAGCCGTCACGTCGCACGCAATGGTGGGAGACAGGGCCAAATGCATCTCGGCCGGGGCCACTGATTACGTTGAAAAACCCATCGATCCCGAAGGCCTGGTAGAAAGAATACGCGCTCAACTGAAAGATACAAATCATAAAGAAGGTGAAACGTAATGAAGATTCTTGTAGTAGACGACAGGGAAGACAACCTTTATCTGCTTGAAACCATGTTGAAGGCCCGCAGTTTTGAGGTGGAAGCGGCGAAAGAGGGAACACAGGCCCTGGAGATGGCAAGGCGCCAGCCGCCGGACCTTGTGGTAAGCGATATCCTTATGCCGGGCATGGATGGATTCGCCCTTTGCGGGGAGTGGAAAAAGGACCCTGTTTTAAGCGCTGTTCCCTTTGTGTTTTATACGGCCACATACACCGATTCGCAGGACGAGAAACTTGCCATGGAGCTGGGGGCGGACAGGTTTCTTCTAAAACCAATTGACCCCGAAATCTTTATCGAGGAAATCGAAAACGTTCTCAAGGAGTTCAACCAGCAACCCGGCTCAGGCAAGGTTCAAGCAAAAGCTTCTTTGGTTTCGGAAGCCGCAATAATGAAGCAGTATAGCCAGGTGCTTGTAAGGAAACTGGAAGACAAACTGACTGAACTGGAGGAAACCACGGAAAAGCTTCAGGAAAGCGAAAAGAGGCTTAATCACGCAAACAGAGTGCTCCGCGGAATTCGCGCCGTGAATCAGTTGATCGTCAAGGAGAAAGTTCGCGACAATCTTATCCGAAGCGCCTGCCAGGAACTTGTAAGACACCGGGGTTTCAAGGGTTGCTGGCTTGCGCTGACGGACAGGCTTCCGGAAAGAGTTGATATTGAGCAATGCGGGTTCGACGCAAGTGCTGTAGCGAAAATCGCAAAGTTGTTCAAATCGGGCGGCAAGCCGCCGTGTTGCCAGAATATGTCGAAAAAAACCGTTTCAGTAATTAACCAATGCAAAACATGCAATATTTGCCCAATTTCGGACGCGCTGGATGAATTCGGACCCATCGCGGCCAATATTGAAAGCGAAGGGTATTTCTTCGGGTACCTTGTTGTTCTGGTCCCCCTGGATTTTGCGGAGGACCCGGAAGAAAATTCCGTAATAGAAGAAGCGGCCGACGATATTGGTTTTGCTCTCCATGGCATGGTGGTGGAATCACAGAAAGAGCAGGCAAGGGCAAAGGAACAGATGATGGTGGATAAACTCCGAAAGGCAATCCATACTACCATTCTGGTGCTTGCCCAGGTGGTGGAAAGCAGAGACCCCTACACCGCCGGACATCAGAAGCGGGTGGCTTCGCTGGCGTCGGCAATTGCACGGGAAATGGAGCTTTCACCCGAGCAAGTTGAAAGCATTACAATGTCGGGGCTTATTCATGATATAGGCAAGGTTACGATTCCTTCAGAGGTGTTAAGCAAGCCGGGCCGGATAACGGAACTGGAGATGCAGATTGTAAGGGAACATCCCTTAAGAGGTAAGGAGATTCTCAGTCGCGTAGAGTCTCCCTGGCCGCCGGCTGATATCGTGTCACAGCATCACGAAAGAATAGATGGCTCCGGCTATCCGCAAGGCATGAAAGGCGAAGAAATAATTATTGAGGCGCGCGTGGTTGCAGTTGCTGACGTTGTAGAGGCCATGGCGTCACATCGCCCGTATCGTCCGGCGCTTGGAATCGATGAAGCTCTTAAGGAAATTGAGAAGAACAAGGGAATTCTCTACGACGAAGCAGCCGTAGAAGCATGTCTGACACTTTTCCGGGAAAAAGGGTACAGTCTGCCGGCCGCCGACACATGGGAAGCCCAGTGATGATGAGCACAATATTGCTCTTGGGGCCTTCGACCTGCGATAACGTAAAATATATTCAATATATTTCAATTTGCTGGCTGTAGGCGTTAGTTTCCCAAAGGGATATGTTTGAGGTGCACGAAGCCACAAGCACAAAAGCCCGAATGAGGGCTACCGCAAACGCAAGATACCGCAAAACATACTTGCGATGCACGGAACGAAAGCGAACACCCCAGGATCAGCAGATACAGAATCTAAAGGCTGGTGTTAGAGATGAAAATGAATATAGCCATGATAGCGCCCCTAATGGTTTTAATCACTGTGTTATCCCTCTCGTTTTCGGGGTGCTGCGATGCCGGGGCCGGACAGGTTTTCACTGTAAGCACATCATACAAGAGTCTTCTTTCAAACGAAGATGGTACGGGTATGCTGGACAGGATAGTAGTAGAGGCTTTCAGGAGGATAGGCATAGAGGCTGAGATAGTATTCAATCCCACGGGAAGATCCCTCGAGGACGTAAACGAGGGCTTTGCGGATGCCGAACTGAACCGTATCGAGGGTATGGAGAAAAACTATCCCAACCTTGTCAGGGTTCCGGAGCCCAACATGGTGATGGATTTCGTGGCCTTTTCGAAGGAGAAGCGGGAGATCAAAGACTGGGATAGCATCAGAACCCTCAGCATCGGCATAGTGAAAGGCTGGAAGATCCTCGAGAACAACACAAAGGGCTTTCCCGAGGTGACTTTGGTTCCTTCGGAGACAGAGCTCTTCAATATGCTGGACCTTGGTCGTATCGACGTTGCACTCTACGACAGGCTTACCGGATACGAGCAGATACACCTGCGCGGTTTCAAGGGGATTTTCCACCTTGATCCGCCCCTGGCAAGCAGGGAGATGTTCCTTTACCTGAACAGGGAACACGAAGCCCTTCTTGAGCCTCTCGCCGAGGCGCTGAGGGAGATGAAAAAGGACGGCGCCTACGACAGTTTTGTCGAAGAGGCCACAGCACACCTGACGGCAGTTCAATAGAAGGAAATATCCATGAAATTCTCCGGGTGGAGAGAATCCAGCAGTTGGAGTTTTTTCTTATATGTATTGGCGGGACTAATGGCCGTTGTGATTGTCCTGACGACGGTCTATGCTGTTTCCCTTCACCGGAGGGAGCACAACCAGCTGGCAAACAGTCTTGTACAGATAGAGAAGATATATATTCCACTTCTTGTCTCTAACCTGTGGATAACCGATTACGAGTCCCTTGAAGAAGATATCGAGGGGATCGTCAATTTCAGTTACATCCAGAGGGTGGAGATAACTGAGGAGGGAGGACGGTCTTTCTCTTCCGGTGTGGAGGTTGACCCTTCTTTCGAAGTAAGAACTATGGATCTAGTATATGACTACCGGGGAACCCGGAGAAAAATAGGCACCCTCAGCCTGTTCATCGATATCGGGCAGATGCACACAGACCTTGTAAAAAACGTCTTGATTCTGCTATACATACAGCTTTTTGCAACTCTGGTCATTTCGGTGATCATCGGGGGGATATTTCACTTCATGATAGGTCGTCACTTGAGGGGGCTGGCCGACTTCATGAAAAAAGATGACCCTTCGACCGTGACATCTTCCTTTACGCTTGATGGGAATTTCAGCAGGAAGAATGAAATGGGTATGCTCGTGGATCACTTCAACAGTATGCGCGAAAGGATCCGTAGCAGCGTCGGGGAGATAAGGGAATGGCGGGACCTGATGCACTACGTGATCCAGCACGACCCCAGCGCGATCATGGTTCTCGACAGGGATATGAGGTTCATCTTCGTCAGCGACAAACTGCTGGCGAACAACGGCCTTACCCTCGATGAGGTCATCGGAAAAAGTTTCACCGAGGTATTGCCCCATCTTGAGGGCAAGTGGACCGATATCCTCAGCCAGGCGCTGCAGGGTGATATCCTGAACTCCGAGGATGATATGATCCTCCGCCAGGATGGAAGGATCGACAACCTCAGATGGTACTGCAGGCCATGGTTTAAGGCAGATGGGCAGATAGAGGGAACGGTTTACTACTCGGAGGTTATTTCCGAGCGCAAACAGATGGAAAGGGCTCTCTTTATGGAGAAGGAACTTTTCCGGACGACACTCTTTTCGGTTGGCGACGGCTTCATCTCCACTGATAACGACGGAAAGGTCCTGCTGATGAACCGTGTTGCCCAGGAACTTACGGGGTGGTATCCGGATGAGGCCAGGGGGAAGTTTTTTTCAGAGGTGCTTAACATTATTACCGAAAACACCCGTGAGAAAGCCCCAGACCCGGTGAAAGTAGTCCTCGATACAGGCGAGTCCTTTGAGATGGCGCAGAATTGCCTTCTTGTATCGAAATCGGGCAAAGAAATACCAATAGAGGACAGCGCTGCCCCCGTCAGGGAAATGGATGGAGATATTACCGGTGTGGTAGTGGTGTTCCGTGACTGTACAGATAAAAGAAAGAGACAACAGGAGATAGAGTACCTGAGTTATCACGACCAGTTAACAGGCCTTTATAACAGGCGTTACTTCGAGGAGGAGGTCAACCGCCTCGATGTGCCGAGGAACCTGCCCCTTTCCCTGGCCATGCTGGATGTCAATGGGCTGAAACTCTTCAACGATGCTTTTGGCCACCTAATGGGAGACAGGCTGCTCACAAGGGTCGCGGAGGTTCTGAAAAAAGAGTGCAGGGCCGATGACATAATCGCCAGGATGGGCGGGGACGAATTCGTTGTCCTTCTACCGAAAACTGCTTCAGATTACGCTGTAGCCATAATGGATCGAGTATCAGAAGGAGTAAAAGGGGAAAAAATCGAAGATATCCCCCTTTCCATATCCTGGGGAGTAGACGTCAAGACCGATCGGGACGAGAGTATAGAGAAGGTCTTTGAAAACGCAGAAGACAGCATGTACCGCAACAAAATCTCCGATAAGACCAGTTACCATCACAGGTCGGTCCAGTTGATCCTGGAGACACTCTTTGCCCGATCGGAATTCGAGAAATCCCATTCGGAAAATGTGGGAACCTTGTCCGAAAGGATCGGCAAAGCCATGGGACTGAGCCGTGTCGAGGCGGGGGAACTCCGGACAGCAGGGGTAATCCATGACATAGGCAAGATAGCTACACCCGGGGGAGTCCTGGGGAAAGCCTCGGCGCTGGACGAAGAGGAATGGGACGAGATAAAGAAACATCCAGAGACCGGTTTCAGTATTCTGAGCACGGTCAGCGAGTATGGTCCCCTTGCGGAGGTTGTTTTTGCTCATCACGAAAAATGGGACGGTACAGGTTACCCCCGGGGTCTCAGGGGCGAGAACATTCCACTTTACTCGAGGATCATAGCGGTTGCCGAGGCATGGGATGTAATGATCACCGGAAGACCATGGAAAAGAAGTCTTTCTGAAAAGGAAGCCATTATAGAACTGGAGAGTTGTGCGGGTAAGCAATTTGATCCCGAAGTTGTGAAGATGTTAGTCGGGATCATCTCTTACTCCGAAAGCGGGGAAGCGCCCGATACATCTAAGGGGAGTTGAGGCATGAGAACCCTTTCGACCTGGAGGAGTAGAGATGTCGAAGAAGAATGAACCAGGAAAGGACAGAGACAGGACTGTCCTGTTCGAGGATTTTTTCACATCTATGCTGAACTCTGTTACGGAATCAGCATTCCTGATCAATCTTGACGGGTTTGTTCTTGCGGCCAACGAAACAGTGGCCAAAAGACTGGGTTTTTCCAGCGGGGGGGATCTTGTGAGCAGGAATATCTACGACCTGTTGCCCCCGGAGGTGGCGGAAAGCCGCAGGAGCAAGGTGCAAAAGGTGGTCCTGACCGGCGAACCTGTACAGTTCGAGGACGTCAGGTCCGGTCGCTGGATACACAACTCCATCTACCCCGTCTACGACTCTATGGGCGAGGTCAGCAGGATTTCCGTTTTTGCGATCGACATAACCAGACAGAAGACCCAGGAGGAGAGGCTCTCGCTGCTTGGGGAGATGGTGGACAGCGCCCCTGCCTCCATCACCATTCATGACACCGAGGGGAACTTCATTTACGTAAACAGGGAGACCCTGAGGCTCCACGGTTACACCGAAGAGGAGTTCATGTCCATGAACCTCAAGGATCTGGACGTTCCCGAGAGCGTGGAACTCCTGGAGGAAAGGTTCCGCACGATAGCCGAGAAGGGCGAGGCGTCCTTCGAATCGGCTCACTTTCACAAGGATGGTACGGTCATCCCCGTTCTTGTTATGGCAAAGAACCTGGACTGGAAGGGAACACCCGCCGTAATGAGCATTGCTACGGACATCCGGGAGAGGAAGAGGTCCGAGCAGGCTCTTCGTGAAAGCGAAGCAAGATTTCGCAGTTATGTGGAGAACGCTCCCTACGGGGTTTTCATAACCGATGCGTCGGGCAGATACCACGACGTAAACCCTGCCGCCGAGAAGATCACCGGTTACACCCGCGAAGAACTTTTTGGAATGGCTATCCCCGATCTTCTTCCCGAAGATGCCCGGGAAGATGGTATCGCTCATTTTACCAGGCTTCTTGAAACGGGCAGTTCCACCGGAGAGGTTCTTTTCCTTACAAAAAACGGGGAGAGGCGGATCTGGAGCTTTTCGGCCGTCAAGATCGGCGATGACAGATTCCCCGGTTTTGTAGAGGATATAACAGAACGAAAAAACGCGGAAAACAAAATCCGCGAAAACGAAGAATTGATCATGGCGGTAATGGACAACCTTCCTCTGGGTGTAGCAGTAAACTCCCTGGACCCCGCTGTGGAATTCAGTTACATGAACGACAGGTTCTGGAAAACCTACAAGATTTCCCGGGAGGAGTTGTCCGGTCCAGACGCTTTCTGGAGCGCTGTCTATAAAGATCCGGAATTCAGGGAAAAAATTCGGGAAAGGGTGCTGAAAGACTGCGGAAGTGGTGACCCCGGGAAGATGCAATGGGACGATGTCCCGATCACAAGGGAAGGGGAAACCTTTTTCGTTTCTGCCCGCAATACCCCTGTTCCGGGATCTTCCCTGATGGTATCCGCTGTCTGGGATGTTACGGAATACAAAAAAACAGAGGACCAGTTGAGAAGGGTTTCGGAGAGGCTTCAGGTGATCTACGACCATAGTCCGCTGCTGATCAGCGAGTTCGACCTGGAAGGAAGATACCTACTTGTCAACAGGGCGGTCTCAGAATTGTTCGGTCTTTCTCCCCGTGAACTGGAGGGAAGGTCTTTTTTCGAACTTCTCCCGGAAGAGGCCTCGGAAATTTTCATGAGACGTACCCGGCATGTGTGGGATTCACAGGAACCATTAGCGGTAGAGGATACAGTCAATATCGGCGGGGTCACAAAACATTACCTTACAATGCTTTTCCCGCTTTACGACAGGGATGGAGACATAAACTCCATCGGCTCCATTGCCCATGACATTACCGATCGCAAGGAGGCGGAGGACTCGCTGAGGGACGCCCTGGGGCGGCTTCGAAAGGTAACGGGTTCAGTAATACAGGTAATAGTGTCGGCCGTTGAATCGAGAGACCCCTATACTGCGGGTCACCAGAGACGCGTCGGCGACCTGGCCCGGGCTATAGCCGGTGAAATGGGCCTTTCGGCCGGCATGACTGAAGGCATACGGGTGGCCGGTGTCATCCATGACCTTGGAAAAATAGGCATTCCGGCCGAGATTCTCAGCAAACCGCATCGACTTGGCGATACGGAGTTCGCCATAATCAAGGAACACCCCAAAATCGGCTACGAGATTCTCAAAGACGTCGACTTCGACTGGCCAGTCGCTAAAATGGTTTATCAGCATCACGAACGTATGGACGGATCGGGCTACCCCGAAGGACTTAAAGGCGAAGAGATTCTTATAGAGGCGAGGATACTTGCGGTAGCGGACGTTGTGGAGGCCATGTCGTCTCACCGCCCCTACCGCCCCACCGTAGGTCTGGACCAGGCTCTGGTGGAGATAGAATCAGGCAGGGGAACGCTTTACGATCCCGACGTGGCTGACGCCTGCATGAGGTTGTTCAAAGAGAAACAGTATAGTATCGTAGATATCTGATTTCTTATGACGAGGATGTCGTAAACGGAGCGGGCCATTACTGACGCTGTCGTTGCCGGGATATATATCCC
>CAZBLL010000040.1:0-10412 GCA_964492625.1 uncultured Synergistaceae bacterium | reverse complement strand
GGTTCAGGCTCTTTCTTGTTCGATCGAGAAGTTCTCTTCCTCGTTCAGTTGAATGCAGGCTTCCTCCACATCGGGGTCGTAAGCCTCGTCCCTGTGTTTGGTGATCTCCTCGAGGGCGTCCTTTATGCCCATGGCCGGCCTGTGGGGTCTCTGCGAGACCATGGCCTCGACTACATCGGCTACGCAGATAATGCGGGCCTCCGGCAATATGGATGAACCGGAAAGCCCCGAGGGGTAGCCGGACCCATCCATTCTCTCGTGATGCTGAAGAATGATCTCGCCAATGTAAGAAAGGTGCTCTATGTCTTTTAGTATGTCGTATCCCACCAGGGGGTGCATCCGCACGATGCTGTACTCGTCCTCCGAAAGCCGCATGGGCTTGGCCAGCACCTGTATGGGGATGGAGACCTTGCCGACGTCGTGGACCAGCGCCGCCATTCTGAGAACGCGGGCCTCTTCTTCCGGCATGCTCATGCATTTGGCTATGGCGTAGGAGAGCCTGGCCACCCGACGCTGGTGCCCGGTGATGTAGGGATCCTTCATTTCAACGATCTTTTCGATGGCCTGAAGCGTTCCTTCTGTTGTTTTGAGGAGCTGCTCCTCCCGGGATTTCGACTCCGGCGAAGGCGCTTCGCCACTTTCAATGAAAAGAGCCAGAATACCCTTGCCAGACCCGAGCGAGGCCGGGGAAAACGTGCATACGGCGGACCTGTAGCCGCCCCTGCCATCGGAAACATTTAGCACCACCGGGTGAGAACCCGGAGATTCCCCCGATTTTGTGGCTTCCCTGAAAACGTTTTCGTCGGCGCCACTCAGAAGTTGCCCGGGCGATATTCCCACAAGCTGCTGGGAGGAGCGGCCGGTTAAACGCTCGAACGCCGGGTTGACGGCCTTGATAATATCGTCCTGAACAAGGACGGCGCCGGTCACCGGGCTTTCATAAAGACTCCGGGCCAGGCCGCTTCTTTCGTCTATAAAGCTGCTGATGCTTTCTTTCGGCATGATCGTCACCTCCAAGGTGCGCGCCGTTGAAGTCGTCTTGATTTTCGGTAACATAGTATCACAACAAATCAAACAGGGGGGACTTCTGATGAAACACGTTCCCGGTGCGCTGGCCGATTGCCGTGAGGCTTGTCATTCCTGTCTCCTTGTTTCCTGTTTCCCCGATCTTTCCGTTCACCGGTTACCGGTTTGAAGCCCTTCCTGCTTCCTGGTTTTTCGGTTCACGGTTCACGGCTCACGGTTCACGGCTCCTGTTTCCAGTTTCCTTGTTGCCTGACAAGGCGAGACCCCTCACTACGCTGACTCTTCGTATCGGGGTGACAAACTCTTACGGCAAATGTGTTTTACCTTTCCTGTTGGCTGCATGCTGTGCGCTGCCACCTGGTTTTTCCGCCATCCGCCATCGTCTTCTTACCCTTCCCGTTTACCGTTTACCGGTTTAATGCCCTTTCTGTCTGCTGCAAGCTGCGCGCTGTCTGCTGATTCTGTAATTATTGCGGTAAAATGACAGTACAGTATGGGAGGTGATCTGGTGGAACAGGCCACAAAGATCCTGGATTTCGCGATGAAAATGGAACTGGAGGCCAGGGATTTCTACCTTGATTCGCTTCAGAAGGTTTCACGGCCGGAAACTAAGTCACTTCTGGAGAACCTGGCGGAGTGGGAGAGAGAGCATTACAACTACCTGAAGAATCAGCTTGAGCACATCAGCGACTCGGGCAGATGGGACGCCAACGCCGTAGACCTGGACGAAACAGAGGGAAAAGGGATAATACCAGACCTTGCCGGAGGATCGGTAGCCAGCCCGCCCCCAGGTGAGATGTCTTCGGACTTTTCGGTCCTGCGTATGGCTATGGCTCTCGAGACCGATTTCCGTACCTTTTACTCACGCGCGGCCGAGAAAACATCCAGTCCCGCGGGAAAACAGATACTTTTGATGCTCGCCGACTGGGAAGGCGGCCACCAGAACATGATCGAAAAACAGTACCAGGCCCTGCAGGAAGACTTCAGGTCTGAAATGGGGTTCGAACCATTCTGATTTCCGAAAACCGAATGGGGGGTCACAAATGAAGGCTACATTCAGGTCTCTTGCGGCAACTTGCGCCGTTGCCGTCTTCTGCTTTGCGGCCTTTGCCGGACCGGCTGAAGCAGATGTTCAACTGGACGTTCCGGTGTTGTACTCGGGGTTCGAAAAAGAGGCCGGCATGTGCTACCTGGGCGCTTTCGCTATGACGGTCGGCTCGCTTGACAGGTCGGTCACATGGCCGATGGTGGTAGCATACAGCGGCGTGGGCGTATCGGCCGAGTATATGACCGAAAACGGCGGATTCCTGGGAACCGGCCTGGGATTCGCTTCCATGATCATAGCCGCCGACACTCTGGGTACTGGCTTCAGCCTGGGACTGGGTGAGGGCGGAATGGATTCGGAGCCCTATTTCCCGCCAGAGATGCGGTTCGCCAACGCCGCGCGGGAATTCACGCGTTTCGGTTCGGCCGGGGAAGCCCTGGAGTTTCTTAAACAGATACTGGATTCGGGACGCGCGGTGACGGTCCACATTGACGTAAAACCCGTTCACGGAGATTTTTCGGCCATTTCCAGTTTCTGGAAAACGGTTATGCCCAACGATCACATCGATCATTTCATGACGGTAACGGGATATGATGACGAGAACATCTACCTGAACGACCCCACCGACCCGACCTCCGCCGCCGGAAAACTCAGGGCCTCCGTCGACCATTTCATGCAGGCCTGGAAAGATACCGAAAAACTGCGTTTCGCCCCGCTTGGCCCCTGGTGGATGATCTATCCCGCGCAAAAGCCGGAGCCGGCGCCTTTCAGTGAAGTTCTGGCGATGATAACCGAACGCGGAGGGGGCGCACCGGAAGCCATGAGAAGTTTCGCCCGGAAACCATCTTCGGGGGAGGAGGCCGTTTTCCTGCTTCGGGAGGTGGCGGCCAACAGGCTGGCTTTCGCGTCGTTTTTGAATGAAAAGGGCTACACGGAAGCGGCTGGGCTGTACGAAAAATCGGGAGAGAACCTGGCAGGCGCCGCAGGCAGGGGAAAGATAACAGGACCAGTGCTGGAAAAATCGGCCGATATCGAGGAAAAGGCCATAGCGCTGCTGCGTCCCTGAGGTCGCCGGATTACCGTTACCAGCCCAGGAGAGCGTAAAGCTCTTCTTTTGAAATACCCATTGTTTCGCAAATATCTTTCAGGATGGCGTTTAAAGTACCTATTTTCAAGGGCTTGCTGAGGGGAACCGTCAAATGACGGCGGTTCCCCTCAGTTTCAAACTCCAGCCGGACATGACTTCCAGTCTGACGTGTTACGGTAAAACCCGCTTTTTCAAGAGAAGTTACAAGTACGGCTCCTGAAATATCTCTCGGCGTTTTCACGCGGCGAATGTTTCTTCCTTCACTATATGCATACGTACGATGAAAGGCCCCTGGTCCCCATCGAAATGGCATTTTACGGCGTCTTTGATCATCGCTTTGAGATCGCTCAGGGTTTCGGCTTCGGTGAAAACAGAGTGCTCCAGGGCTCTGGCCTGAAAACCTCCTTCGGGCGATTCTTCCACAAGAAAGATAATCTCCTTCATTTATCTTCACCCTCCTCTACAGACACCGTTATTCTACACTGTATCTATAAGAATTTTCCCGTTCCCTTCGGTAAACCGGCCGACTATGGCCGTGTGCTCAAAACCCTCTTGCCGGCATCGCTCAACGAATTGCTGTGCTTCTTGAGGATCCACCGCAAACAGCAGGCCGCCCGAGGTCTGGGCGTCGAACACAAGGTCGGACATGGACTGCGACAGTTTCTCCAGCCCCGATACCTTTGGCTCATACAGTTCCCTGTTGCGGTAGGACCCCGCCGGGACAAGGCCCATGTCGGCCTTTGCCAGCGCCCCCGGCAGAACAGGCAGGGCCCTGGTTTGCAGTACGGCATCGACACCTCCGCCGGAAAGCATGTCGAGCAGGTGACCGGCAAGGCCGAAACCGGTTACATCGGTGCACGCCTTTACCGCTTTGCTCGATTCCGCGGGGAGCCTCAGCGGCAGATCGTTGAGCTGGATCATTGCCGCCACGACGGCGTCCACCTCGCCGGGGTCGTCCATCTCGGCCTGAAGAGCCGTAATTATGAAACCCGTTCCAAGCGGTTTGGTAAGAACCAGGGCGTCTCCGGGGCCTGCGCCCGTAATTTTCCATATGCTTTCCGCATTCACCTCACCGTAGACGCACAGGCCGAACTTGGGTTCCTCGTCTTCTACGCTGTGACCTCCCGCTACCACCGCTCCCGAGGCCGTAACACGCTCCTGGCCTCCCTTTAGTATCTCGGTGAGTATCTCCAGCGGCTCGCAGTTGACCGGGAAACCGGCCACGTTCAGTGCGACTACCGGCCTGCCGCCCATGGCGAATACATCGCTCAGGGCGTTGGAGGCGGCCACCTGCCCGTAGACGAACGGATCGTCGACGACGGGGGTTATGAAATCCACGGTCATTATGCCCACCCGGTTTTCGTCTATTTTCCAGAGGGCGGCGTCTTCTCCCCCCGCCCATCCGGTCAGCAGTCTGTCCGAAGAGGGTTGCGCCAGGTTTTTCAGTATCTTCTCAAGGTCCGCCGGACCTATTTTTGCGGCTCAGCCGCTTGTATGGGCCAGTTCCGTCAAACGCACAGAGACCACCTCCGTTTCTGTTGGGGCCGGATGCCGATCGCGGGCAAAAAGCTTCCCGCTTGCAGATGACCGATGACGGAATAGGATTTTCCATCACTCGAAGTCCGCTGGCGTATTTTTGCTACTGCTGTCATTCTGACGAGCAACGGGAGGACGGCGTGCCCCGAGCGAAGCGGCAGGGTAAGAATCTCGTTTTTGAGCTTGAACCTCGAAACCAGAATCAAGCCCTAGACCTCTCGTCGCTTCGCTCACTCGAGGTGACACCCAAAGCACTTTTCCGCCATCCGAAGTCCGCCATCGGCCATCGGCTTTTCAGCTTTTCTTTAATATTACCCTGTATCCGTCGGGTGTTTCTTCGGCCGAGGCTTCCCAGCCCCGGCTCCGGGCGAACCGGGAAACATTTTCCCGCGAAGTGACCGTGTCGACGAGGATGTCTACCTCCCCGGCTTCGATTTTGGCCAGCGCCTTTCTGGTTTCCAGCACCGGCTGGGGACAGGAAAGCCCCCTGGCGTCTACGGTGTTTTCGCTCATCGTTGTTACCTCCCTATACCCTTTCACGCATTAAAAATCCCACGACAAGGCAAAATCCGATACCCGCTATCGTTGCGGCGGGCCCGAAAACGCCCGGCCCGGCCGGGGAACTCGCGAAGCTGAAGTTGTGAGCGAAACCCGCTCCTACGAGCATGCCCAGAACGAATATCCCGGCGTCTCCGTCGCCCTCGCCGCTCATTATGAACTGTCTACCGGGGCACCCGCCGGCCAGCGTGAACGCCAGTCCGGAAAGCACCATTCCCATGTAATTCCACAGGATATTCGTATGGGCGACCGGCTGCCCCTCAAACCCCGCGTGGAACTGGCCCAAAACCATATTGGTGATGAACGCCGCCGCCACAAAGGCCAGCACACCGTTGAAAAGGTGAGCGTCCTTCAGCATGATAAGGTCGCGAATGGAACCCACCGTGCAGAAACGGCTCCTCTGGGCGAACCATCCGACAAGAAGCCCGACGCCCAGCGCGATGAGTATAGGGGCGTACATTGCCCCCGGGCCTTTGGAGGAAAAGAATATCGGCGAACTCCCTTCGGGGCCGAATACTGGCGCCAATATCAACAAGGCCACTATCACGACCGCCGCCGCGGGCATTAAATAACCGGCGGGTTTTTTCACCGGGTAACTGCGCCCGAGGCTGAAACCGTTCCACAAAAACCATATACCTATGCCTATGCCTGTCATCAAACCCGCAATACCGGGAATTGCGTTGAGGTCGCCGGCGCTGAGGCGAATATAGGCCCTCCAGGGGCAACCCAGAAAAACCAGTGCGCCGATCATGGCGAAAAATCCAAGGAAAAACCTGAGAAAAGGAGAGGAGCCCGTGCGGGGCAGATACTCTTTGTACACCAGGGCGGCCCCGAAGGAACCGAGGATAAAGCCCGAAAGCTCGGGGCGCAGGTACTGCACCACCGCCGCGTGATGCATACCCAGAGCACCCGCTATATCCCTTGTGAAGCAGGCGACGCATATACCCATATTGCCGGGGTTTCCCCACCAGGTCAGAAGGGGCGCCAGAACACCTACGGCCACACCCGTTATTACAGGTCCCATACGGGACATCAATAGTCTGTTCAGTGCTGAAAACATGATGTTCCACCTTTCTTCGTTTGCGTATCGTATCGGTAGCAATGCAAAAGAGTTCAATGCCGACGATGCGCCCGCACGGGAATACGCGCGATACATGCGCCAAAGCCCGCATGCGGCTAACGCAACCGGAGAAAAGGGTCGAAAAAAGAGAGGGGTATGTAACTACTGAAACAGGAGGCCGTCTTTGACCCACCGGCTGAATTTCGCCGTTAGCGGGAAACTTTGTCCCGTAATGGATGAATGCGGGACCCGCATTCCATTGCGGCCTCATCGACGCCGGTCGGTCATCTGGCGGTCACTCCTTTCCTGAGAGGGTTTTGTAATGATCGGTGAAATATTAGCAGAAAGCACCCGCGCAGGGCAACAGGCCCTGCGCGGGGTAAAACATAGCAATCAGTTGGCAGAAAAAGCAGGGAGCAAAAAACGATGGCGGAAAAGACAGACGGCAGAGGGCAGATGGCAGCTTACAGAAAAGGCAGAGGCAAAAAGACAAAGCTTGTCATCCCGAGAAGCGAAGCGACGAGGGGTCTCGAAGTTGACGTTGTTATTGGGCCTAAGGTCAAACCCGAGATTCCTCTCCGCACCTAAGGCGGATTCGGAATGACAAGCCTTTTCTGATTGCTGCCAGCTGTCTTTTTCCGACGTCCGCCATCCGCCATCGTCTTTTATAGTCTCTTTACCACCATCGCAACGCCCTGGCCGCCGCCGATACACGCCGTGGCCAGACCCAGCTCCCCGTCCGTTTGCTTCAGCGAATAGATGAGCGTGGTAAGTATCTTGGCTCCCGTCGCCCCTATAGGATGGCCGAGGGCTATGGCGCCGCCGCGGATATTGCACTTGTCCCAGTCGAACGGCATTACCCTGTGAACGGCTATGGCCTGAGCGGCGAAAGCCTCGTTGAGCTCGATAAGGTCTATGTCTTCGAGGGCGACCCCCGCCATTTCAAGGGCTTTGGGCGTAGCCACCGCCGGGCCCAGACCGAAACGGTCGGCCTGCAGGGCGCCCGAAGCGTAACCGATGATCTCGGCGATGGGTTTGTAGCCGTTGGCCCCGGCCCACTCGGAGTCGGCTACAACCACGGCGCTTCCGGCGTCGCAAAGGGCCGAACTGGTTCCGGCCGTGATCGTGCCGCCCTCCTTGAATATGGCAGGCAGTTTCGCCAGTTTCTCAAGGGTGGTGTCGGCCCGTGGTATTTCTTCGGTGTCAAAGGTCACGGTCTCTTTTTTTCTTTTTACCTCTACAGGGAGGACCTCCTCCGCGAACAGTCCCTTTTCGATAGCCTCCAGGGCCTTTCTGTGGCTGGAGAAAGCGAATTCCTCCTGTTCCTTTCGGGAAATGTCGTATTCTTCGACCAGTATCTCGGTGGCCGTTCCCATCAACATTCCCGCCAGAGGGCACAGGAATCCGTCCTTGTGAAGCACATCCAGCGCCTTTTTGTCGCCCATGCGGTGTCCCCACCGGGCGTCGGGCAGCACATAGGGGGCGCGGGACGCGCTCTCCATGCCTCCCGCCGTCATCACCCTTGCGTCGCCCAGCCTGATCCTGTCGGAGGCGAGCATTATGGCCCGCAGCCCCGAGCCGCAGCGCTTGTTGACGGTGAACGCGGGAATATCCGCGGGCAGACCAGCCCTGTGGGCCGCGATCCGGGCCGGGTTGGCGCCCACGCCCGCCTGCCAGCCGTTCCCCATAATGAGTTCGGCGATATCTTCGTCTTTTACTCCCGAACGTTTGACGGCTTCACGAATGGCCAGCGCACCGAGATCGGGCGCCTCGCGCCCGGAAAGAGATCCGCCGAACTTGCCTCCCGCGGTTCGGCACGCGGCCAGAAGTACCGGATTGGACATATAGGTCAACTCCTTGATTAAGATCAAACATCTTAAAACCAGCAAGCAGCAATCAGGCGGCAGACAACAGAAAAGGCAACTACAAGAACACTATATGGGTTTTTCTGTCTGCTGCAGGCTGCAGGCTGTCTGCTTGTTTTATTCCTCCTCGCAGCCCTGCATTTCCATTAGGTTCGAGGCTACGGTAAATTCGGCTTCGGTCCCGCTCTGGATGTCCTCCACGGTTACACCGGGAGCGTTTTCCACCAGCTCCATTGCGCCTCCGGGAAAACGGAAAACGGCGAACTCCGTAACCACCATGCTTACGACCCCGGCGCCGGTAAGGGGCAGGGTACATTCCTTTACCAGTTTGGCGCCGCCCTTTTTGGTGAGATGGGTGGTCGCCACTATCACCTTTTTGGCGCCCGTAACCAGGTCCATGGCCCCGCCCATTCCCGGAACCATTTTGCCAGGGATCCACCAGTTGGCGAGGTTGCCCTTCTGGTCCACCTGCAGGGCGCCCAGGACCGTGGCGTCGAGATGTCCGCCCCTGATGAGGCCGAAACTGAAATCACTGGCTATGAGGGCCGCGCCGGGCAATGTGCTGAGGCAGCGCCCTCCCGCGCCTATGAATCGCAGGTCGTCCTCTTTTGGTTTGGGACCCGCTCCCACCACGCCGTTTTCGGTCTGGAACGTCACCTGAACGCCTTCGGGGATATGGTCGGACACCAGCGTAGGGATGCCTATGCCAAGGTTCACCACCGCGCCGTCCTCGAACTCCCTGGCTATTCGCCTGGCTATTCTGTGCCGGACGAGCTCGTCATCAAGTACGGGAAGCATAATAGGAGTCTCCCTTCAGCACCAGAATGTCCACCAGTATGCCGGGCGTCACCACATCGTTGGGGTCCAGTTCGCCCACTTCGAGAATAGCGTCCACTTCGGCTATCACCATTTCGGCGGCCGTGGCCATGGCGGGGTTGAAGTTGCGGTTGGTTCCGAAATATGTCAGGTTTCCGTAGCGGTCGGCCCTGTAGCCGCGAATAAAGGCCACATCCGCCTTGAGGGGCAGTTCCAGTATGTAGCGTTTGCCCTCCACCTCCAAAACCTGCTTGCCATCTTCGTGAACGGTCCCGACTCCCGTAGGGGTCAGTATGCCCCCGAGTCCGAAACCGCCAGCCCGCACTCTTTCGACGAAGGTTCCCTGGGGAACCAGCTCCAGTTCCATTTTCCCCTCGTTGAAAAGTCGTTGTGTCGATTTGTTGAGCCCCACATGCGACGCCACAACCTTGCGGACCTGTCCGTTTTCCACCAGTTTGCCGTGGCCAACGCCCTCGTAAGCCGTGTCGTTGGCTATCAGCTCCAGGTCATCCACACCGCTTTCGGCCAGGGCGTCGACCAGCGAATAGGGTATGCCTCCGTAATTGAAGCCTCCTATCATCAGTTTGCCGCCCGGCTCTACATGGCGAACCGCTTCCTCGGCCGACATGACCGGTTTAATGACTTTTGTCGGCATGACGTTAACTATCCCTCCCCATCCGTTGGATTATCGTCTTTAACCGGTTCTCCCGTGTTGCGGCGCTGTATCATCCATATGGCGACAAGCACGACAGCGCCGGCTATATCGGTAATGAAACCGGGTTTTATCAGCGCTATCGCAGTAATCGCCAGAACTACCCTTTCAAGCATGTTGAGGTGTTTCCTGTAGAACCCCTGTACAGCCGCGGCAAGCGCTATGACGCCCAGTATGGCTGTGCCGCTTGAAAGCAGCACTCTCCACAGCGGCCCCTGGAACAGCAGCGCCTGATTGTAGGCGAACATGAACGGTACTATGAACCCGGCTATGGCAAGCCCCAGTGCGGCGAAACCCGTTCGCATGGAATTGGCGCGGGCTATACCCGCACCCGCGTAGGCGGCAAGCGCCACTGGCGGCGTTACATCGGCTATTACACCGTAGTAGAGAATGAACAGGTGGGCCGCCAGCATGGGTACGCCCATCTTGTGTATCGCCGGAGCGGCAAGGGTGGAGAGGATAATATACTTTGCTGTTGTGGGAAGCCCCATGCCCAGTATGATGGAGGCTATCATCGTAAGGATAAGCGCAAGGAACAGAACGCCGTGCGACAGACCGATGATGAACGACGTAAAGGCCAGCCCCAGGCCGGTTATGCCGACCACTCCTATCACTATGCCGGAGCAGGCGCAGGCCGCCGCCACTTCTACTGCGGCCGTGCCGCCCTCGATGAACGACTCGATTATCTTTCTGGGAGTCATGTGGTG
>CAZBLL010000039.1:0-10430 GCA_964492625.1 uncultured Synergistaceae bacterium | reverse complement strand
AAACGTACAAGCACGATATCCCAAGCCTGTTTGTTTACAACGAACTGCTTGTTGTTTCCGACGGGCTGGAAGCCAGAAACGGAACCCTCACAAGCGGATGGGACCGTTTTATGCCGTGGCGCACAATAGACGGAAAGGAAGTAGCCTCACGCGGTTCCGTAGAACTGGAAGTGCTGCTCAAAGGCGTTTTTGAAAAACGGCGTTTTCTGGACCTGGTGCTGAATTTTACCGTGTTCGATGATGACGGCGCCGTGATAGTAAAAAAATCGGCGGCGTACCACCAGTTCTTTGCAGTGAACAAGGCCGTTGCATGCGCATTGTCGGCCTGCGGCGTGGATGCAGACCCCAAAATGCTTTATGCGCGGTTCCCCGAGCATGACGCGCATAACCCTTTCAGGGTCGCCTCGCCGAAAGCGGCTTATGGTCCCGGCAGCCAGCATTTTAACGGTAAGCGAATAGGGGTTATCTGGCACACCCAGGGCAGCGGCAAAAGCCTTTTGATGACCTTTTTCGCCGGAAAGATCATCCGTCATCCCGCGATGAAAAACCCCACACTGCTTTTGATTACCGATAGAAACGACCTTGACGAACAGTTGTTCGGCACGTTTTCGCATTGCAGGGATCTTTTGCGACAAACGCCCGTGCAGGCGGTTGACAGGGAACATCTTAAAGAACTGCTTAAGGTTCCGTCGGGGGGAGTCGTTTTTACTACTATCCAGAAGTTTATGCCCGAATCAAAAAGCGGGCAGTATCCCGAGCTTTCGGCGCGGAGCAATATCGTTGTAATAGCCGACGAAGCGCACCGCAGCCAGTACGATTTTATCGACGGATTCGCGCGCCACATGCACGACGCTCTGCCCAACGCCTCGTTTATTGGGTTTACGGGTACGCCCATAGAATGCAGCGACCGCAGCACTCCGGCGGTTTTCGGTGACTACATAGATAAATACGACATACTGCGAGCGGTTGAAGACGGCGCCACAGTACCCATTTTCTACGAGAGCAGGCTGGCGAAGATTGATTTACGGGAAGAGGAAAAACCGAGGATAGATCCTGAATTCGAGGAAATAACCGAGGGCGAGGAAGAATCGGGCAAACAGAAGCTTAAAAGCAAATGGGCCGCCCTGGAAGCGATGGTAGGTACGGAAAAACGTGTAGAGCTTGTTGCAGTCGATCTGGTAACCCATTTCGAAAACAGGTTGCAGGCCATGGATGGCAAGGCAATGATCGTTTGCATGAGTCGCCGTATCTGTGTAGACATTTACAACGCCATAATAAAGATTCGGCCCGACTGGCACAGCGATGACGACGGAAAGGGTTTCGTCAAGATCGTCATGTCGGGCTCGGCGTCGGATCACGCACGGTTTCAGCCCCATGTCCGCAACAAGCAGCGCCGTGAGGCGTTGGCAAAAAGGTTCAAGGACCCGGACGATCCGCTGAAAATGGTAATAGTAAGGGACATGTGGCTTACGGGGTTCGATTGCCCACCGCTGCACACTATGTACGCTGACAAGCCCATGCGCGGTCATGGCCTGATGCAGGCCATCGCGCGTGTCAACAGGGTGTTCAGGGATAAGCCCGGTGGTTTAATCGTCGATTATCTGGGGCTTGCCGACCAGTTGAAGCAGGCGCTCGCCGATTACACCGAAGCGGGAGGCAGGGGCAAGGCTGCGGTTGATCAGGAAGAGGCCGTTGCGGTGATGCTTGAAAAGTTCGAGATAGTCGTTTCCATGTTCCATGGTTTCGATTACGTGTCTTTGCTCGACGCCGAACCTGTGGGGCGCATTGCGGGCATAGCTGCGGCCATGGAACATATACTTCAGCAGGAGGATGGCAAAAAACGCTACCTGACCGAGGTCACCGCCCTGTCCAGGGCTTTTGCCCTGGCTGTTCCCAACAAAGAAGCCATCAACATTCGTGATGAAGTGGGGTTTTTCCAGGAAGTCCGCGCCGGGTTGGCCAAGGCTACATCCGAGAGAGAAGGCAAAAGCCCCGAAGAAATGGAAACGGCAATCCGTCAGCTTGTCTCCAGGGCGGTAGCTTCGGAAGGGGTTACTGATATTTTCGCCGCGGCTGGTTTGAATAAACCCGATATTTCGATTCTTTCGGACGATTTTCTGCAGGAGGTGCGGCAGCTTCCGCACCGAAACCTGGCCGTGGAGCTGTTACGAAAACTTATAAACGACGAGATAAAGGCAAAGTCCCGCAAGAACGTTGTTCAGGCCCGCTCGTTTGCCGAGATGTTGGAAAAATCGATAAGGAAATACCAGAACAGGGCGATAGAAGCGGCGCAGGTAATAGAAGAACTGATAAAACTGGCTAAGGAAATGCGCGAGGCTCAAAGCCGGGGTGAAACCCTTGGTATGACCGACGATGAAATTGCCTTTTACGATGCGCTGGAGGTAAACGACAGCGCCGTAAAGGTTCTGGGAGACGAGACGCTCAAAACCATTGCCCACGAGCTTGTTGAAGCGGTCAGGCGCAGCGTGACTATAGACTGGAGCGTCCGAAAAAATGCCCGCGCCCAGATACGGGTGATAGTAAAGCGAATCCTTCGCAAATATGGTTACCCACCTGACAAGCAGGAAAAAGCAACCCAGACCGTTCTGGAACAGGCGGAGGTTTTGTGCAAAGGCTGGATGACAGAGTAGTCGTGATCGGAAGGTCTGTCGAGATCGTTCGAGTTGATCGTTCGAGTTGAAAATGCCTGATATTACAGTAGTGACAAAGATTTATGTAAACAACCGCAGCTCGGCGGAGAGGTGCTTTAATTGTGTCTGCTAAGTCGATACATGTGCTTTTTTGTGACGAGAATGGAGATTGCCAAATTGAAACCGCGTAACGGCTTTTTAAACAATTCAATGCCAGGTGCGGGTTCCAACGCAATGGAGCGTAACCAAATGCCAACTCTTGAAGAGCTTCTCTCCCTTGTAACGGATGGAAATTGCTACGATATTGCTGACTGGGGCTCCCCCAGGGGTAAAGAAGTATGGTGAAGGGGCAACCATTGATTGGTGAAACGACAGGTGCAATGCCGTTGTTGGCAATAAGCGAAACGTCCACAAGGAAAAACGGGATGCGGGTGAAAGGAAATGGCGGAGGGCAGAGGATTCGAACCCCTGGAGGCTTGCGCCTCAATTGATTTCAAGTCAACCGCCATCGACCACTCGGCCAGCCCTCCGTGATGCATTATTATAATAGTATGGCGCGTTTGCGCAAACACCATTATCGGGAGAACTTGGCCCGGTCAATTTCAGGAGGAGAGAGTATGAGAAAATATTCAGTCGTTTCTATAGTTACAGTGTTTCTGGCCGCCCTGTTTCTTTTGGCGGGGGTCGCCGTCGCCCAGACTACGTGTGAGGTTCCCGGTGATCTGAAGCTGGTTATCACAAACGTCAGTTGGACCTTTGACCCGGAGAGCGGAACACTTGAGGGCGAGGCGGAGCTGCTTAACGTATGGGCGCAGGATGTCGTGGCCCCTGGAATCATAGTGGGAGCTTTCGGCGTTGACGGAGAGGAAATAAACCGTGCGACGGAAAGAGGCGAACAGATGCGCCTGCAGAAGGGAGACTCGACGAAAGTTTCGTTCAGCATGGTTCTGGACGAGGCTCCGGTCTCGGTTCTTGTGGCGCCGTTCGACGGCGTAAAAAGCACCTGAGGATAAAATTTGCCCCCCGCGTGTCGGGGGGCTTTTTTGTGAAGAAGCCGAAAGAGGTGGAAATTCCATGACGATGGACGAGATAATTGAACGGTATGTTTGTTCACCTTGTTCCGTGGCGATAGTAGGTGCGTCCACCAAAAGAGAACGCCCCGTGTACGAGGTGATGGAATACCTTGCGGAAAAGGGTTTTACGCTGTTTCCGGTGAACCCGCGTCTTGCGGGAGAATCCATTCAGGGTGTTCCGTGTATTGCTTCGCTTTCGGAACTTGAGGAACCTGTGGACATAGTGGCTCTTTTCGTTTCGCCGGAAAAGCAGACTGTTGTCCTGGACGAGATGCCAACACTTGCGACAAACCCGGTTATATGGATGCAGCCCGGAGCCGAGAACGATGACGGCGAAAGCGATATGAAAAACAGGGGGTACGAGGTTGTAAAGGGCGCCTGCCTGATGATGGTTCATCAGGTGTACTGCGGCTCTGAATAGAAAGGGGTCCTTGACCATACCCGCGCGGGGGGCTATTATAGGGTTCCAAGTTAGGTCAACCTAATATATTGTGAGGCGATAGATTTGGACCCCCGTTCTGTGTATCTTGATCATTCAGCCACCACACCCCTTGACGATGCGGTTTTTGATAAAATGACGCCTTTTTTGAAAGGCGAATACGGAAACCCCAACAGCCTCCATGCATGGGGGCGAAGCGCCCGCAGGGCCGTAGGCGAGGCCCGGGAAAAGGTTGCCTCCCTGCTGGGTGTTGCCCCCGGTGAGATGGTTTTTACGGGAGGCGGCAGTGAGGCCGATAACCTGGCCCTGAAGGGTGCGGCCTTTAGTATGGAAGAAAAAGGGAAACACATAATTACCACCTCGGTAGAGCACCACGCCGTTCTTGACGCGTGCAAATGGCTTGGAACCAGGGGTTTTGATGTAACTTTTCTGCCGGTGGATTCAAACGGCATGGTGTCTGTAGACGATGTTTCGGCCGCAATGCGCAAGGACACCATACTGGTTTCCGTTATGCACGCCAACAACGAAGTGGGCACGATTCAGCCTGTGGAAGAAATAGGAACGCTCTGCCGCGACCGGGGCGTTCTGTTTCATGTGGACGGAGTCCAGACTGCAGGACATATTCCCGTGAATCTGGACGAAATCGGCGCTGATATGTTTACAATGTCGGCGCATAAAATGTACGGTCCCAAGGGTGTGGGCGCCCTGTACGTGCGCAAAGGGGTAAAGATCGACCCCATAGTCCACGGCGGGGGGCAGGAAATGGGCCTGCGCTCGGGAACCGAGAACACGGCGGGGATAGCCGGGTTCGGCGCTGCGACCGCTCTGGCCGTCAAACGCCTTGAGGGTAAGGAACACCTGGCCGAAGCGTCGCTCAGGGACAGGCTGATAGACGGCGTTTTAAAGATTAGCGACACGGAACTTTCGGGTCATCCGGTGAATCGTCTGCCGTTCCACGCCAGTTTTCTTGTAGATTTTATTGAAGGTGAGTCTATGCTTTTACGTCTGGACTCCGCAGGCATAGGTGGGTCCAGCGGCTCCGCCTGCACGTCGGGCGACCTTGAGGCGAGTTACGTTCTTCTGGCGATGGGCATACCCCACGAAAGGGCCCACGGGTCGCTGAGGCTGACCCTTGGCAAGGAAACGTCGGAGGCCGACATTGATTATGTTGTTGAAACGCTGCGGCCGATTGTGAAGGGCCTTCGGGCTCTTTCTCCACTGGGCCGCAACTAACAGGAGTGAAGCTAATGTACAGCGAAAAGGTAATGGAACTGTTCATGAACCCCAAAAACGCGGGCCGTATGGAGAACCCCGATGGAGTAGGTGAAGTGGGGAACCCTCGCTGCGGCGACATAATGAAGATATACATCAGGGTCGATGATGAACGTATTACGGACATATCATTCGAGACTTTCGGCTGTGCTTCGGCTATAGCCTCAAGCGCCATGCTTGCGGACATGGTAAAAGGTATGACCATCGACGAGGCCCTGGCGGTTACCAACAGCGATGTTGTGGAGAAACTGGGCGGATTGCCCCCGCAGAAGGTTCACTGCTCGGTTCTGGCCGAAGAGGGGATCAGGGCGGCCATCGAGGATTATCGCGCAAAACAAAAGGAGAAAGAAAATTGAAAGGAAAAGTTGCGGCCGTTTGCGTGTCGGAGAGTAAAGGCGTACCCAAGGCAAATGTGGGAGAGGGTATTCTTGTGGAGGAACTTGGCATAGAGGGCGACGCTCACGCTGGCTTCGCTCATCGACAGGTCAGCGTTCTGGCCATGGAGGATATAGAAACCATGAGGTCCGCCCTGCCCGACCTGGCCCCCGGAAGTTTTGCCGAAAACCTTACTGTGAAGGGCCTGGACCTTTCGGTGTTAAAGATAGGCGACCGCCTGAAAGCAGGCGAGGCGCTTCTGGAACTGACACAGATAGGCAAGGAGTGCCATTCCCGTTGCCAGATATATCACACTACAGGCGATTGCATCATGCCGCGAAAGGGGCTCTTTTTCCGCGTCGTACGCGGCGGGCGAGTTGCTGTGGGCGATTCCGCAGAAATAGCCTGACTCCTTCCAGTTGATGACAGGCCGAAACTCGAAAGAGATTCGGCTTTTGTTTTCCTTCAGAATTGTTCTATAATTTAACTCATCATTTCCCGATTTCCCGGAGGTTTCTATGGGCCCGGTTATTACTTCGAGCATAAGGGTTCGTTACGGAGAAACCGACCAGATGGGAGTTGTCTACTACGCCAACTATCTGGTCTGGTTCGAGGTGGCGAGAACCGAGTACTGTCGCGTTCTTTCTTTTCCCTACACTGAATGGGAAAAGCAGGGCGTGTTCCTTCCCGCAGTGGAGTCGCATGTGCGATACAGACATTCCCTGCGTTACGATGAGCTGGCGCTGGTGAAGACGAGTGTTCAGGAGGTGAAACCCCACACCATCACCTTCTCCTACCAGGTGACCCGAGAAGAGGATGATCGCCTGGCTGCAGAAGGGTGGACCCGGCATGCATTCTGCGGCCCCGACGGGGGCCTCGTGCGTAGACCGGAGCCCTTTTACAGCCTGCTGCTTGAAAAAATTGAACAATCCGTGGAAGAGGTGGTTACGCGTGAGCAATAAGGCAATACTGCTTGGCAATGAGGCCATTGCGCGCGGCGTTGTAGAAGCCGGGTGCAGCGTGGCTACGGCATACCCCGGGACTCCGTCTTCGGAGATTCTGCCGTCGATAGCCAAATGGGCCGACGACATGGATGCATCCATGTCGGTGGAATGGGGCGCCAATGAAAAGGTGGCTTTCGAGATGGCGGCCGCTGCGGCGTTTTCGGGCAAGAGGGCCTGCGCCGTAATGAAACAGGTTGGTCTGAATGTTGCGGCCGATCCGTTCATGAGCGTGGCGCATTTTGAGATGAATGGCGGGTTCGTGGTAATAGTATCCGACGACCCGGGTCCCCACAGCTCGCAGACGGAGCAGGACAGCCGCTATTTCGCCATGTTTGCAAAGGTCCCCTGTTTCGATCCCTCCACTGCGGTGGAAGCCAAGGAAATGGTGTTCGACGCCTTTGCCCTTTCCGAAAAACATCATATCGTTACCATGCTAAGACCCAGTGTCCGGGTGGACCATTGCCGCCAGGATGTTGAGCTGGGCGATATCATGGGGCTGGATAACCCCGTCAAGTTCGACAAGGACCCCGCCCGCTGGGTATGCCTTCCCGCAAGGGTCAGGGTTAATCACCCCAGGCTCAACGAAAAGAACGACGCTATCAGGGAAGAGTTCGAGACGGGCTACGGTAAGTACAACTACGAAGTTCCCGCCAAAGGCAAGGCAAAACTGGGAGTAATCGCCAGCGGAGTATCGTTTTCGATCATTTCCGACATCATCGCCGCATCCGGACGGGACGACATCTCGGTTCTGAAGATAGGAACACCCCATCCCCTGCCCGTGAAAATGGTTGAGAACTTTATCAAACGTCACGACAATGTACTGCTGCTCGAGGAAACCTATCCCGTGATAGAAATGCAGATACCAGATCGCACCAGAGTGAAAGGCCGCTGGAACGGATGGGTTCCCAGGGCCGGCGAACTGCTTCCCGAGATCATCGAGGATATAGTCTACAGGGCGCTTGGAGAGAGCAAACCCGAGGCCGGGGCTCCCGAACTGAAAAAGGCTATTGAAGACCTTAAGATAACCCCGCGCAGGCCGATGCTGTGCCCGGGTTGCCCCCACAGAGCAAGCTTCTTTTCCATCAGGCAGGCTCTGCCGAAGGCGATCAATCCGTCGGATATCGGTTGCTATACGCTGGGAGTGAACCAGAAGGGCGTCGACGCCGTTATGGACATGGGTGCTTCCATAACACAGGCTTCGGGGTTCTATATGGCCCACAAGACCGACGGTGTTGAATGGCCGATAGTGGCCACCATAGGAGACTCGACGTTCTTCCACATGGGGCTGCCCGGTCTGGCCAGCGCTGTCTACAACAAACACGCCTTTGTGCTGGCTATCCTGGACAACAGCATCACCGCAATGACCGGCGGTCAGTCGCATCCGGGTATCGGCGCCAAACTCCGCAAGGACGACGAGGGACGCAAGGTGGATATTGAGGGAGCGGTCAGGGGCTGCGGCGTCAACTGGATACGTTCCCTGAAGGCCTACGATATCGCCGAGGGCAAGAAACTCATCAAGGAAGCCTGGGAGCACGCGAGAAAGAACGAGGAACCGGCCGTTGTGATATTCAAACACCCCTGCATGCTGCTTCGCGAGAAGCAGGATGTTATCCCCGTAAAGGTCGATCCTGAAAAATGCATCGGGTGCAGGTTCTGTATCGATCACTTCAACTGCCCGGGCCTTGTTTTCGACGAGAAGGCCAAAAAGGCGATCATAGACGAGCGGTTCTGCGTGAAATGCGGCGTCTGCGTCAATGTATGCCCCCACGGGGCTATAGTAGCAGCCGGGGAGGAGGCGTAGTCATGCAGTACGTTATCGTCGGCATAGGCGG
Source organism: uncultured Synergistaceae bacterium (assembly GCA_964492625.1). Taxonomy (GTDB): domain Bacteria; phylum Synergistota; class Synergistia; order Synergistales; family Thermovirgaceae; genus CAZBLL01. Next base: position 1,784 of record CAZBLL010000039.1, on the reverse strand, counting down.
CCAGGGCATACTGTTCTCAAGCCGTGTCCTGGGGCACATAGCACTTTCCCGCGGAGACCACGTTATGGGCAGCGAGGTTCACGGAATGGCTCAGCGCGGAGGATCCGTCATCAGTCATTTCAAGGTTGGAGACTACAAGAGTCCTCTGGTGAAGACAGGAGAAGCCGATGTGCTGCTGGCCTTCGACCAGTACGAGGCGGTCCGTAACCTTCATTTCCTGCGCGACGGAGGCAGCGCCGTCATTAATGTTCATGACAGCGGCGCGCTTGAAAACGACAGCCTGAAATCGCTTTTCAGCCGCAAGTCGATAAAGGTCCACCCCATCAACGGGTACGATATTCTGAAACAACACATGAAGGGCAAGTTCCTTTTCCTTAACGTTCTGATACTGGGCGCTATGTGCGGCGCGGGGGTTGGAGACGTTTCCATCGACGAGGTGCGCCAGGCCATAGGCGCGCTTGCCCCGAAGAAGTTCGTCGACGACAACCTCAAGGTCGTTGATCTGGGGTATGAGGCTACAAAGTAACGCAACAAAACAATACGACAGGGGAGCCCGCAAGGGGCTCCCCTTTTTTGCGGCGAGGGGGCTGAAAAGACGGGCGTTCAGTCTGATCGAGCTCCTTGTGATACTGCTTGTTGTGTCGACTTTGGGCGGGGCCGTATCGCTCTTGCTGGGCGGTTCCTTTTTCGGCGACAAAAGCGCCGCAGCGGTTCGTGACGCGGAAAATATCACCCGCCTGCTTCAGCACGCCGAGCAGAGGGCCATTCTCCGTTTCCGCGCTTTCGATGTAAAGTTTCTGGGCGGAGACAGAGACCAGGTAATGATCCACTGGTACAACCCATCCGAATATCAGTATTATTACCTTGAAGAAGGCTGCTATGTGCGGTTCAATTCCCAGGGCGCCACTCAGGACAAGCGCTTTTCCCCCGGCTGGCAGACCATGACCCCGGGTTTTACGCTTAACATCTGCAGCGAAAAATTCGGGGCGGGGAAGGTGGCGGAGATAACCTTTTCCGTGTACGGCAAGGTCACGCTGACGCTGGTCGAATAGCGTAAAGGTTGAAAAGGCGGGGTCTAAAGAGTATAAATGATAGCGTTGTCCTGCCGGACATAACATTTCTTTCATTATTTTCCTCTGGAGGTCGAACCGATGGCGGTAAAACCGTGGTGGAGAGAGACTATAGAAACCATTCTGTGGGCGCTTGTCCTGGCCCTTCTGTTGAGAACATTCGTCGTGCAGGCGTTCTGGATCCCCAGCGGGTCCATGATCCCCACGCTTATTCCCCGCGACAGGGTCCTGGTATCCAAGTTCTGGTACGGATTCACCGAACCCAAAAGGGGACAGATCGTTGTATTTGAATATCCCGTAGATCCCCAGAGAGACTTCGTGAAGCGCGTAATAGGGCTTCCGGGAGAAATGGTGGAGATAAACGACGGAACCGTTTCCATCAACGGTGAACCCCTTGGCGAGTCCTATATAAAGAACCACGACAGGTTCAATTTCGGGCCGGTGAAGGTACCCGAAGACCACTATTTCGTTATGGGCGACAACAGGCCCAACTCGCAGGACAGCAGGTTCTGGGGGTTCGTCCCCGAGGAAAACCTGAAAGGGCCAGCGTTCTTCAGATACTGGCCGCTGACACGCCTCGGAGGGCTTTACTGATATGGGCCGAACCGTCTGGTTTCCCGGCCACATGGCCCGGGGCCTCAGACAGCTGGACGAACTGGCGAAGAAACTCGACGTTATCGTCGAGGTTAGAGACGCCAGAGCGCCGGACGTGAC
>CAZBLL010000038.1:0-10654 GCA_964492625.1 uncultured Synergistaceae bacterium | reverse complement strand
GGTATGGCCCCCTGGCGCTGGGAAGCGACGCCGGGCGTTCCATACGCCAACCGGCCGCGTCCTGCGGTGCCTACGGCCTTAACCCGACCTACGGTCTGGTGAGCCGCCGGGGATTGGTGGCCTTTGCTTCTTCGCTGGACCAGATCGGCCCCCTCGCCAGGAGCGTTGACGACCTGGCGCTTGCAATGGATGTAATAGCCGCGCCGGACAGCGGCGATTCAACCTGTATCCGGGATCCCCGCCCTTTGTATTCGGGCGCTGTTCCCGATGTAGCCGGCAGAAGGGTTGGACTTGTAAGGGAGTTCGGCGGAGATGCTCTGGACCCGGAGATAGACAGGGCCGTTTCCGAAGCGGCCGCGTCATTCGAGAAAAGGGGCGCCGAGATCGTGGAACTCTCGCTTCCCAACGCCGGCGTCGCCGGTCTTCCCTGTTACTATATCCTCGCGCCAGCCGAGGCCAGCTCGAACCTTGCCAGATACGACGGTGTGCGGTACGGGCTTAAAGAAGAAGCCCCCGACCTCATCTCCCAGTTTCTGGCCACGCGAAAGGCCGGGTTTGGCCCCGAGGTCAAAAGGCGCATCCTGACCGGAACCTTTGTTCTGAGCTCCGGTTACTACGACGCCTATTATCTTCTCGCCCAGAACGTCCGCAGGGTCCTCAGGATGGAGTTCGAAAAGGCCTTCGAAAAGGCCGATGTAATACTGATGCCAACAGCCCCGTCGCTGCCCTTTAGAAAGGGAGAACTGGTGGACGATCCCATCAGGATGTACATGACCGATCTTTTCACACTTCCCGTAAACCTGGCGGAACTTCCCGGAATAGCAATGAACACGGGGTACGCGAGAAACGGCCTTCCGGTGGGCGTCCAGCTGGTGGCGCCGCGCTTCGGAGAAAAGGTTCTGTTCGGTTTCGCCGCGGCCCTTGAAGAGGCTTGCGGGAGACCGTCTGTGGCCGGTGGAGGTGAAATGTCGTGAGCAGGGGGCTTCAGACTGTCATAGGGTTGGAGATACATGTTCAGCTCGATACCAAAAGCAAGATATTTTGCGGCTGTTCCACGGACTACATCGGCGCCGTTCCCAACAGCAACGTATGCCCGGTCTGCCTCGGTCTGCCAGGTTCGCTTCCATCTCTCAATGAAAAAGTGATCAGGCACGCCGTGGCAATGGCGCTTGCTCTGGGATGCTCGATATCCGAAAAAACCATCTTCCACCGGAAGAACTATTTCTACCCCGATCTTCCCAAGGCCTATCAGATCAGCCAGTACGACAGACCGCTGGCCGTTAACGGATCTATCGAAATAGAAACATGTGACGGACCCAGGACAATTGGCATTACAAGGCTGCATCTGGAAGAGGACGCCGGGAAGCTGATACACGCCGCAAGCGACGGGCGGCTCGCCGGAGCCGACTATTCCATGGTCGACTACAACCGGGCGGGGGTCCCGCTGGCCGAGATCGTTTCGGAACCCGATATGAAAACCCCTGCAGAAGCAAGGGAATATGTGGTGAGGCTCAGACAGATCGCCAGGTATCTGGGTATCTCCGACGGAGACATGGAATCGGGGTCGCTTCGCGTAGACGCCAATATATCTCTTACCGGGCCCGACGGTTCACTCGGAAGCAAAGTCGAGATCAAGAACATGAATTCGCTTCGGGCCCTTGAGCATGCCCTGGAGTTCGAGATCAGACGCCAGAGAGAGGTGCTCTCGGGCGGCGGAATGGTTGAACAGGAGACGCGGCACTGGGATGATGCGGCGGGCGTCACGCTGTCTTCAAGAAGCAAGGAAGAAGCTCATGACTACCGCTACTTCCCCGAACCCGATCTGCCGGAGCTGCATGTTTCACGGAATATGATCGAAGACATCAGGCTGTCGCTCCCTGAATCGCCGGTTGAAAGAAAAACAAGGTTCCAGTCTGACTTCGGCGTAACGGAAGACGATGCGAACGTACTGACCGAGCGCCGCGAGATAGCCGAATGGTTTGAAGGTCTTGTTAAGGCCGGTTCCGATCCGAAACGAGCTTCGAACTGGGTCAGGGGCGATCTTTTGCGCTTTCTCAAGGAAAGCGGCGCAGATGTGCGGGATATTCGTTTCAGCGTGGATTCCATTGCAGAACTGCTCGGTATGGTTGATTCGGGAAAACTCTCAAACACTGCAGCCAGGGATGTTTTCAACGCCATGGCCGAAAAGGGGCTTTCCGTTGAAAAAGCTATGGCCAAGACCGGCATATCGGCAGGCGGCGTATCAGGTGGAGCCCTGGACGCCCTGGTGGACAGGATACTCGCGGACAACGCCGACGTTCTGGAGGAGATACGCTCCGGCGGGGATACAAAGGGCAAGAAACTAAAATTCCTGCAGGGTCTCGTAATGCGGGAAACCAGAGGGCAGGTCGATCCCGCGGAGGCGGCGGGAATTCTCCGCGAGCGCGCGGCTGTTCGTTGACGGGTAACCCTCAGGGTTTTAAGATATTGTCTGCGACTTTTGTCCGGCGGATACATATACGGATGTTCTGCGGGCTTATGACAAATAGAAAAAAAGAGAAATCACACAAGGAGGTATCATCATATGGCGGCTCACAAGCCTGAGGACATCAGGACCGTGGCGCTGGTAGGTCACGGCGGGTCCGGAAAAACGGCCCTGATGGAGGCAATGGCCTTTGATACGGGTGTTTCGACCCGTATGGGAAAAGTGGAAGACGGCAATACGCTCAGCGACTTCAGCCACGAGGAGCAGAAACGCCAGATATCCATCAACACCAGCGTCTTCTCGCTTGACCACAGGGACCGTTGCCTTTACGTGCTTGACACCCCCGGATACGCTGATTTCATCGGCGAGCTTCGTTCGTCCATGCGTGTCACAGACAGCGCAGTGCTTCTGCTCAGCGGAGTCCACGGCGTTGAAGTCCAGACGGAAAAGGCATGGGAGTTTTCCGAAGGGTTCAATATCCCCGTAGCGTTCTACGTAAGCAAGATGGAACGCGAAAACGCCGATTTCGAGAGGATCCTCGGAGAAATCAGGGAGTTCCTTTCCGACAAGGCGGTCCCGCTGTTTTTCCCCATAGGCAAGGAAGCTGAATTCAAGGGCGTGGTCGACGTGCTTCGCCAGAAAGCCTACACCTATGCCGCGGACGGAAGCGCCGGGTTTGCCGAGGGCGATGTTCCGGCCGACCTCGCCGATGCCGTCGCCGCCGCCAGGGAGAGTCTTATAGAAACCATAGTCGAATCCGACGAAGAACTGATGATGCGTTATCTCGAGGGAGAGGAGATCACTCTGGAGGAACTCCTCCCGGCGCTCCGCACCGCTATCAGACAGAGAGAACTGTTCCCGGTGTTGCCGGGGTCAAGCACGGCCAACGTAGGCGTTATGCAGCTTCTCGACATGATTGCCGAACTCATGCCTTCGCCCCTGGATATGGGTCCCCGAAAGGCTCTTTCGGGTGAAGAGGAGATCGAGATTGCGGCCGATCCGGCCGGCAAGTTCACGGCGCTTTGCTTCAAGATCATGGTCGACCCCTATGTGGGCAAACTGTCGTTTTTGAGGGTGTTCTCGGGCGGGGCGTCAAGCGACAACCCGATCTACAACATCAGCAGGGGTGAGGAGGAGCGAATCAGCGCCTTCAAGGTGATGCGCGGCAAGGAAGGCGAAGACGCCAGGGAGATAGTGACGGGAGACATCATTGCGATACCCAAACTGCATTCCACCGTTGTCGGCGATACGCTTGGTGTAAAGGGTCAGAAAATGGAGTTCCCTCCCATTCAGTTCCCCAAACCGGTATACAGCGTAGCCGTGCTTCCCAAAAGCCGCGCCGATGAAGACAAACTGGCCAACGCCCTGGGCAAGATGCTCGAGGAGGATCCGACCCTTCATTTCGAAAAGAATCCCGAAACAAACGACAGCGTTCTCTCGGGTATGGGCGACCTGCATATAGACATCATGCTATCCAAGATCAAGGAACGCTACGGTGTGGAACTGGAGACACAGACGCCCCGCGTTCCGTACAGGGAGACAATAAAGAAATCGTCCAAGGCCCAGGGAAAATACAAGAAGCAAACGGGTGGTCGCGGACAGTACGGAGACGTGCATATCGAATTCCAGCCTCTGCCCAGGGGAGAAGGTTTCCAGTTCCAGGACAAGATAGTAGGCGGGGCGGTTCCCAAGTCCTATATCCCTGCGGTGGAAAAGGGATTAAAGGAAGCTATCCAGAAGGGCGTACTGGCCGGATTTCCGACGGTCGACACAAAGGCCATACTTTTCTTCGGTTCATATCACGATGTGGACTCCTCCGAAATGGCCTTCAAGATAGCCGCCTCGATGGCGTTCAAAAAGGGTATTACCGAGGCTTCGCCAATACTCCTTGAACCTATTATGAACATAGAAGTCGTAGTGCCGGAAGACTATCTGGGCGACGTTATGGGCGACTTCAACAGCCGTCGCGGAAAAATCATGGGCATCGACAGCCGGGGAAGACTCCAGGTGGTCAAGTCGCAGGCGCCGCTTTCTGAAATGTTCAGGTACGCCATAATACTCAGGTCGATGACTTCGGGCCGGGGCAATTTTACAATGGAGTTCTCTCATTACGAGGAAGTTCCACACGATATCACCAAAAAGATCATGGCCCAGGCTCAGTCCGAAGAGGAAGAAGAATAACGCAGCTTAAGCCCTCCCGGAATTTCCGGGCGCCAGATAAAAAAACGGAGAAGGCCCTGGGGCCTCCTCCGTTTTTTTGTGTTATCTACTTGTGGTTTCGGCGTCAGGCCTTTTCGACCTTGGCCGCGTTGATCTTGTAGGCGGGAGTTTCCACCTGGTCGTCCCATACGGAAGCCGTAAGCGCATTTGCGGGCTCCTCTCCGAAATGGAAGGGGACGAAAATCATTTTTGCTGTAACACGGTCAGTTATACGCGCTTCTCCTCTTACCGAGCCGCGACGGGTGCTGACCTTCAGCATGTCGCCGTTATTCACGCCAAGTTCCCTTGCGTCTTCCGGGTTGATCTCGACGTAAAGGCCCCGCACGAATTCCGCCGAAGCCGTACGGCGCGTCATGCTGCCCGTATGGTAGTGATAGAGTGTGCGGCCCGTGGTGGCAAGGAACGGGTACTCGTTATCGGGCCACTCGTGCGGTTCACGCCACTCGCAGGGCGAGAATGTCGCCGACCCGCGAGGGAATCCCGTGGAGTAGAGGTTGGGCGTTCCGGGATGGTTTTCATCGGGGCATGGCCACTGCAGCGGGCCTTCTTCCAGCCTTGCGTAGCGTACGCCGCCGTACTGCGGAACGAACCGGCTGATGTCCTCCATAACGCTTTCCGGCGAATCGAACTTCCAGTTTGCGCCGCAGGCGTTCGCGAGGTCCACGATGATCTTCCAGTCGGGGCGGGCTTCCCCGGGGGCGTCAACGGCCTTTCTGATCCGCTGGACGGCCCGGCACGTGTTTGTGAAAGTGCCATCTTTTTCGGCCCAGCATGTAGCCGGAAGCACTACGTCGGCCATCTGGGCTGTTTCCGTAAGGAAGATATCCTGAACTACAAGCAGGTCCAGGCTTTCCAGGCAGTGACGGACGTGATTTGTGTTCGGGTCGCTGACCATCGGGTTTTCTCCCATTACGAACAGCGCCCTGATCTCGCCCTTTTCGGCTGCTTCCATTACCTTGACGATGGTCTTGCCCTTGGCGGTGGGCATTTCGGTATTCCACTTGTCGCGCACCTTCGCGACCGCTTCTTCGGTCTTTTTGGCGATATTCAGATATCCGGGCAGCACCGCCGGCAGAGCGCCCATGTCGCACGCTCCCTGGACGTTGTTCTGGCCCCTCAGCGGGTTGACGCCGGTTCCCGGCCGTCCCAGCATGCCGCAAAGCAGCGAGAGGTTGGCTACGGTGCGCACGTTGTTGGTTCCATACTTGTGCTGAGTGATGCCCATGGTGTAGAAGATGGCCGAATTCGGTCCTTTGGCGTAAAGCCTTGCAGCCGCCTTCAGGTCTTCTTCCGGTACTCCTGTGATGGCGCTCACCTTGGCGGGAGTGTACTCGCTGACCAGTTCCTTCATCTCCTCGAATTTTTCGACATTCTTTTCGATGAAGTCTGCTGCGTGCAGTCCCTCGCTGATGATAACGTTCATCAGGCCGTTAAGCAGCGCCACGTCGCTTCCGCTGCGGTGGCGTATGGATATGTCGGCGTACCTGTCCAGTTCAAGTTTTGTCGGGTCGCAGACGATGAGTTTTGTCCTGCCGTCCCGTACTTGCTCCTTGATCCAGGAGGCGATTACGGGATGGTTCTCCGTTGTGTTGGATCCGATCACCAGAATGACGTCGGCTTCCTTGAGGGAGTCGTAATCATTGGTCATTGCGCCGCTTCCGAGGGTCTCGCCGAGACCCGCAACTGTGGCGCTGTGTCAGAGATGGGCACAGTGGTCGATGTTATTAGTGCCCATCACCTCCCTTGCGAAGCGCTGGATAAGGTAGTTTTCCTCGTTGGTGCACCGGGCGGATGAGAAGAACGCGGTGGCGTCTCCGCCGTTTTCCTTTTTGATTGAAAGCAGTTTGTCGGAGACAAACCCCATCGCCTCATCCCAGGAGGCTTCCCTGAAAACGCCGTTTTCCTTTATGAGCGGTTTCGTCAGCCGGTCTTCACTGTTGATGAAGTGCCAGGCGAAGCGACCCTTCACGCAGCAGCGTCCCTTGTTCATGCCGGTGGGACTGTCGTAGTCGGTAGTGATGTTCCACACCTTACCGGTTTTTACGTCGACATTGAGGTTAAGCTCGCAGCCCACGCCGCAATAGGGGCATATGGTCTTGACCATGCGCGTATATTCCGGGCGGCTTATGGCGTGAGATGTCTTTTCCACCAGGGCGCCGGTGGGACAGTTCTGGACGCACTGGCCGCAGAATACGCAGTCGGATGTTTCCATGTCGCGTCCTACGCCTGGACCCACCACCGTGTCGAATCCGCGCTGCTGGAAGTCGATTGCGTGGTATATCGCCATTTCCTCACAGGTTCTTACGCACACGCCGCACTGGATGCATTTGTCCATTACCCTGATGTAATAGGGGTTGGCTTCTTCCGGTCGCGAAGGGCGTTGGTACTCATCTTTTGGGAATATGTCGGGAGACGCCTCGTACTCCACTGCGTAGCGGCGAAGTTTGCACTCGTAAAGGTCGGGGCATCCGCACTTCATGCAGCGACCGCCGTCCTTTGCGACCTGTTCCTCCGTCAGCCCCATGTTGTATTCTTCGAACGGTTTGTCCAGCCGTTTTTCGGGCGCGCAGTGTACCGGGTATTCCCTGGGGATCTTTTCCTCATCGAGGAAGTCTTCCGGGCCCAGGTCGTCGCGCACGACGTCGCATTCAAAGGGTTTTTTGGGCGTGCCTTCGTTAATGTAATGATGGACCGATTCCGCTGTCCAGTGGCCGCTTCCTATGGCCGCTATGGCTATATCGGGGCCGGTTTTCTGGTCTCCGCATACGAACACGCCTTCCATGGACGTTGCGTAGTGATCATCGGACACCATGCGCTTGCCGTCGTGGACGGCTTCGGGTAGCGATGACAGGTCGACCCGTTGCCCGATCGCCGCGATGACGGTGTCGACTTCCAGTGTGAACTGTTCGCCGGTGGGGACGGGGCGGCGACGGCCCGAAACGTCCGGTTCGCCCAGCTCCATGCGTTCGCAAACCAGCGACGACACTTTGCCTTCGCCCTTAACGGCCACAGGTGCGGCAAGGAACACGAATTCCACGCCCTCTTCCATGGCTTCTTCTATCTCGATATTTTCGGCGGGCATTTCATCACGGGTGCGGCGATAGATGACCGAAACCTTCTTCGCTCCGTATCGCAGAGCGGATCGGCAGGCGTCCATGGCGGTGTTGCCGCCTCCGATGACTGCTACACTGTCGCCCACGTCGGCGGGTCTGGAATTGTTCACTTCGTAGAGGAAGTCGATGCCTCCCAGAACGCCTTTCAGATCCTCACCGGGTACACGCATAGGCATGGATTTCCAGCAGCCCATAGCAAGGACCACGGCGCCGTATTCCTCGCGGAGTTCCTCCAGTGTCACATCTTTGCCCAGCGCCGTGTTCATGCGGGTCTTTACGCCGTGAGCCACGATCCATTCGCATTCCTTCTGAAGCACCGGCTGGGGAAGACGGTAGTCGGGGATACCGTACCGCATCATTCCGCCCAAAAGCGGTTCTTTTTCGATGATGGTTACATCGTAGCCTTTGAGTCTGAGGAAATAGGCTGCGGAAACACCGGCGGGGCCGCCGCCGACGACAGCCACGTTCTTGCCGTTTTCCTCTATTTCGGGGATCGCGCCCAGGTCGCCCTGTTCGATGGCCCAGTCGCCAACGAAACGCTTGATCTCCCTTATTGAAACCGGTTCCTCGTCAACGAAATGCCTTCTGCATTTTTCCTCGCAGGGCGCCGGGCATACACGGCCGATGCTTGCGGGCAGAGTTATGTTGTTGTGCAGCATGTCCATCGCGGCCCTGTATTCCCCGTCGGCGGCCAGGTTGACGTAACCCTTCACGTCTCCACGGGCAGGGCATGCCAGCTGGCAGGGAGGGCGGCAGTCGCCGACATGGTCCGAAAGAAGCAGTTCCAGCGCCGTACGCCTTGCAGTTACAGCTTTTTCGGTGTTCGTCTGTATTTCCATTCCTTCCTGGATGGGCATCGAGCATGCCCGGACCAGGCTCTTGGCCCCCTTCACATCGACAAGGCAGACGGAGCAACCGCCGTGGAGAGAAAGGTGCGGGTCGTAACAGAGAGTCGGTATCTCAATACCGTTCTCCTCGCAGAGGCTTAAGATTTTCTGACCGGGACAGCCCAGCACTTCTTTCCCGTTCAGTACTACATGTACGCTTCGATCCATGATCTCGCGGACCTCCTCACTCAACGCTTATTGCCTTGACGGGGCAGGCCTGGATACACTGGCCGCACCTCACGCAGACGCTGTCGTCGATGACGTGTGTCTGTTTCACCTGGCCCGAGATGGCGCCCACCGGGCATGTCTTGGCGCACTTGGTGCAGCCAATGCATTTTTCCGGGTCGATGTTGTACCGGATAAGTGTCGTGCACACCTTGGCCGGGCAGCGTTTTTCCTTGATATGTGCTTCGTATTCCTCGCGGAAATACTTAAGGGTCGTAAGAACGGGGTTCGGTGCGGTCTGGCCAAGACCGCAGAGGGAACCTTCCTTAACCTGGTGAGCCAGGTGTTCAAGCAGGTCCAGATCCTCCATTTTGCCCTTGCCCTCGCAGATGCGTTCAAGTATTTCGAGCATCCGCTTGGTGCCTATGCGGCAGAACGGGCATTTCCCGCAGGATTCGTTCTGGACGAAAGTCAAAAAGAACTTCGCCACGTCGACTATGCAAGTGTCTTCGTCCATTACGATCATGCCGCCGGAACCGACGATGGCGCCTGTGGCGTTGATGGATTCGTAGTCGACGGGGGTTTCAAGCATGCTTTCGGGAAGACATCCCCCCGAAGGTCCGCCGAGTTGTACGGCCTTGAATTTCTTGCCGCCGGGTATGCCGCCCCCGACGTCGTAGATGACCTCACGCAGGGTCATCCCCATGGGGACCTCCACAAGGCCGCCCTTGGCGATCTTTCCGGCCAGAGCGAAAACCTTGGTGCCCCGGCTTTTGCCGACTCCGTAGGTGTTGAACGCTTCTGACCCGTTGGTGATGATCCAGGCGATGTTGGCCAGGGTCTCGACGTTGTTGATATTGGTCGGCTTTCCGTAGATCCCGGAATTGGCCGGGAATGGAGGTCTGGGGCGCGGCATACCGCGCTTGCCCTCGATAGACGCCATGAGGGCTGTTTCCTCGCCGCAGACAAATGCTCCGGCGCCTTCCTTTATTGAGATATCAAAGGAGAAATCCGTTCCCAGGATGTTGTCGCCCAGGTATCCCTTTTCACGTGACTGTTCTATGGCTATCTTCAGATGCTTGATGGCCAGCGGGTATTCTGCTCTGCAGTAGATAATGCCCTTGGGCGCGCCAATGGCGTAACCGCATATCAGCATGCCCTCAAGAACGCTGTGTGGGTCGCCCTCCAGGACCGATCGGTCCATGAAAGCACCAGGGTCGCCCTCGTCCGCGTTGCAGACCACATATTTTACGTCGCTTTGGGCCTTGTTCGCGAACCTCCATTTCAGGCCGGTGGGGAAACCGGCGCCTCCGCGTCCGCGCAGGCCGCTGTTCAGGACTTCTTCGATGACCGATTCGGGCGTCATTTCGGAAAGAGCCTTTTTCAGGGCGTCGTAGCCGCCCCGGGCGGTGTATTCGTCGATCTTCGTCGGGTCTATCATTCCACAGTTTCTGAGAACGACCCGGACCTGGCGGTCTATCATGTCGTTTTCGGGAGCCTTGCCCTCCGGCGCCAGAACGATATGTTCATCCAGTTCAGCGCCGCCAATTACATGTTCGGAGGCTATCCGGGAAGCAAACTCCGGCGTCACCTCACCGTAGACCGTTCGTTTGCCTTCCTTCTCCACCTCCACGAGAGGTTCGTGGAAACAGAGACCGAGGCAGCCCACTTCCTTTAGGATCACACCGGGTTTCCCGTCGAGATCCTTTTTCAGGGTTTCAAATACAGGACGGGCCCCAGCCGCTATGCCGCAACTGGCCATACCCACTTTAACGATAGTAGTCATGGTTTCCCCTCCTATGCCT
>CAZBLL010000037.1:0-10745 GCA_964492625.1 uncultured Synergistaceae bacterium | reverse complement strand
CGTGACTGTCACCTCATCGATAAAGTGACTCGCAATATTGCTGCCGGGGTGGGTAACATTCAAGGTCAACAACCCCGTATCGCCGTCATAGGCCAGTTCCATGCCCGAAGGCGGGTGAGCCGCCGCGACGCCGGCCATCAGACACAACCCCGCAAAAATGACCACTACAGTCGCTGTCTTTCGATTCAATTCTGTCGCCTCCCTTCGATACGGTATTTGTTCACTGCATTGAGCATAGATAGTTTTTCACCGCCTCCATATCAACCTCCCTCTCGTAAAGGGGCCTGGCGCCATTGTCATGGCACGCTAGGTGGTTCTCGAAGGGTTCACCCGTGGCCGATTCATATAGAACGCCCAGCTGATATGGTCTGGATTCCATGGCCTTTGAAAGCGCCGCCTCCCTGTCCCCGGCGTCGTATCCGTCGGGGAGCATACCAGTGTTGTCTTTGAACCACTTGAAGGTATTGGTTTTATTGAATGAAACACAGGGCTGGAAAATATCCACCAGGGCGTAACCCCTGAAGCGTACGGCTCTCTTTATTATCTCGGCGGTTTGATCCACGTACCCGGAAAAGGCTCTGGCTACGAACCCCGCACCCTGCGCCAGGGCTACGGCCATCGGATTTATCGGCGCCTCAAAAACACCATCCACCTGCACGGGTGTTTTGAATCCCAAGGGGCTGGTAGGCGACGCCTGTCCCTTGGTAAGGCCGTAAACCATGTTGTTGTGAACGATATTCACGATATCGGGATTCCTCCTGATGGTATGAAGAAAATGATTGCCTCCCTCGCCGTACATGTCGCCGTCGCCTCCTATGGCGAACACGGTAAGTTCAGGGTTGGCGGCCTTCATTCCCGTTGCGTTTGAAACGGACCTGCCATGAAGACCATTGAAGAAATTTCCCTTCATGAAATGGGGCGTCTTGGCCGCCTGGCCTATACCGGAGTGAAAAACCACATCGGCCGGGCCCAGCCCCAGTTCAGCCAGGGCCTTTTTAAGGGCCTCCATTATCTGGAAATTGCCGCAGCCCGGGCACCACTGCATGTCAAAATCTTCGAGGTCGAACACTCTGGGATCCATGATCCGCTCACCCCCTTTTCGCCAGCAGGGCTTCCAGCTCACTGCGCAAAATCTCTACCGAAATCTGAAGCCCGGAATAATGGAGCACCCGCTCTGAGCCTCCGCGTCCCGTTTCTCTTCGCACGAGGCCTTCGAACTGGCCGGTTGCGTTGCCCTCAACGAAAATGGTTCTTTCAGCCCTGTCGAGCATGTCATGCGTTTCGGGGGGAAGCGGGTACACCTGGGGAAAATGCAGGTGGGCCACACCGGGCCTTTCCATGGAAGCCAGAACATCCTCCACTATATGTCGCGTGGACCCCCAGCCAATCACAAGCGTCTCAAAATCCGTAGGGCCGGTCAGCACCGGAGGAACACTTTCCCCGAGTATGCCCTCAGCTTTCTTCAACCGCTTGTTCGACATGGAGACCCTGAGATGAAAATCCTCTTTCACGTGACCGTCCTCTTCGTGTTCATGGCTGTCCGTTCCCACCGTTCCCGAGCCATATCCCGGGACGCTTCTCGATGAGACCCCGTCGGAACTCAGGGCATAACGCCTGTAATCAGCGTCTGATCGGACTATATGCTTCTGCGTTTGGCATCCGGAAAGGTCAAACAGCGGCAGATCGTAGAACGAGTTCAGAAAATACTGATCAGTGAGGACAAAAACGGGGATATGATATTTCTCTGCCATATCGAACGCTCTGAAAGTAAGGTTGAAAGCCTCTTCGAGGCTTCCGGGTGCGTAGACTATACGGGGAAATTCCCCGTGCCCCGCGTAGACGGCTGCGTTCAGGTCGCCCTGTTCGGTTCTGGTGGCCATACCCGTACCTGGACCAGGTCTCTGTCCAATATGAAGAACCACCGGGATCTCGGCTATGCCGCTAAGGCTGATCCCCTCGGCCATCAGGGAAAGGCCGCCCCCCGACGTGCTCACCATGGACCTGGCGCCGCCGAAGGAGGCTCCCAGCGCCATATTGATCGCCGCTATTTCGTCTTCCGCCTGTTCTACGCCTATTTTGAAATCGTGCGAATGCTTCGCCATGAAAGTGAGAACGCCTGTGGCCGGGGACATGGGATAGGAGGCTATAAAACTGCATCCTCCCGTAACTGCTCCGATAGATACGGCCTCCGAGCCGTTAAGGATCATTCGGTCTCCGCTTTCAGTGGGGGGCTTCATTACAACGGATAAGCGCCCCTTTCGCTCCATGGCGGAGGCAATATTCATTCCCTTGCCTGCAGCTTTTTTATTTCCTTCGGCAACTGCGCCGCCGAAACGTTTTTCGTAAAAACCGTTCAACAGCGAAGTATCCACCCCGAACAGGCCCGCCACGATACCGGCCGCCGCCGAACCCGCGTAAACCGCGCCACCAGCCTCTTTGGCCATCGAAAGCAGCGGAACGTCGACGAAATCACCGCCAAGCCCGGCGACTTCGTCACCCATTTCGCTTCCGTCGGCCAGTATCAGCGTCCGGGCGTCCAGGCGTTCAGTTATATTTGTCCTGATCCCGCCGTTAAGCGCCAGAAGTATGTCTATCCGGTCTACAAGCGCCCTGACCGGTTTAGAACCTATCCGGATCTCGGTGGAGTTGTTGCCGCCTCGAACACGGGACATGTACTCCCTTGACGCAAACACGTGGAATCCCGACCTCTTCAAAACATGAACAAGAAGATCCTCCACTGTCTGAACACCCTGGCCCGCTGCTCCGCACAGCACAAGCGAGACATCGCCATATGGGTCCCGGGGCAGCTTCGTCATTTTCAACCTCCAGCCCGCCGCACAACTTAAAGCTACGGCATCTGTTTACACTGCTGAACCGCAGACAGTATATCATGAGTGATAATATGTATGTAAATTCCATAACGGGGGTAGGGAAAATGGGTGCGATCTTCAATTCACTTCCGGCTCTGTGGCAGGCGATGCTTGCCGGCATTTTCACCTGGGGTGTAACCGCTCTGGGTGCGGCGGCTGTTTTCGCGGCAATACGGCCTTCGCGCAAATTCCTGGATACAATGCTGGGGTTCGCCGCCGGCGTAATGATAGCAGCCAGTTACTGGTCGCTTCTTGCCCCCGCCATCTCGCTTTCGGAGGACATAGGCTATATTGCCTGGCTGCCCCCCGCTGTCGGCTTCCTTCTGGGAGGAGGATTCCTGCGTCTTCTTGACATCGTCATCCCCCATCTCCACCCGGGCCTGCCCAAAAGCAGGGCGGAGGGCCCACCGTCCTCACTCCAAAAGACCACCCTTCTCGTCCTGGCCATCACACTTCACAACATTCCCGAGGGTCTCGCTATCGGCGTGGCTTTCGGCGCCGCCGCGTCCGGGCTTCCCGGTGAAACAGCGGGAGCAGCGGCCGCCCTGGCCCTGGGCATAGGGATACAGAACTTCCCCGAGGGCATGGCCGTTTCCATACCGCTGCTTCGCGAGGGATTCTCCCCGCAAAAAAGTTTTTTCTACGGGCAGATATCGGGGATAGTCGAACCTGTTTCGGCGGTAGCGGGAGCTCTGGCCGTATTGATAGCCAGGCCGCTTCTGCCTTTTGCACTGGCCTTCGCGGCTGGAGCCATGATATTTGTTGTCGTGGAAGACGTTGTTCCGGAATCGCAAAACAACGGCAATTCGGACATAGCAACCATGGGCGTTCTTGTGGGATTTACCGTCATGATGATCCTCGACGTAGCCCTTGGGTAACTGTTCTAGCCCCCCCGGAAACCAGGAAAGCCGGGTACCCCGCATTTTTGAGGGCTTCGATAACCATATTCACATCGGATGTTTCCAGAATCAGTTTCTTTTCAACAAGATTCACCTCGAATCCAAAGATATCCAGATCATTCAGCGTTGAAGAAATTCGCCTGACGCAATGATCGCAGGACATATCTGGAACAGACAGAACAAATCCGCTCATATCTCATCTTCTCCTTTCTTTATTCTGAGAGAATTCAGCACAACGGAAATGGAACTGAACGCCATGGCCGCTTCGGCCACGGCCGGATGAAGAAGGCCCAGCATCGCCATAGGTATAGCTACTATATTGTAGACAAACGCCCAGAAAAGATTCTGCCGTATCACGCTGAAGGTCTTTCTCGAAACCAGTATGGCGCGCAGAACGCTTTCAACGCCGCCCCTTACGATAACCACGTCAGCGCTATCGATAGCCAGATCCATGCCGCTTCCAATCGCCACCCCTATATCGGCGCCCTTAAGGGCCGCGGCGTCGTTCATTCCGTCGCCTACCATCATTACCTTACGCCCCAGGGCCTGAGCCTGCCTTACTACGGCCAACTTGTCTCCAGGGCTAAGCGAAGCCCGCACATCCTCAAGACCCACCCTGGAAGCCACGGCTCTCGCCGTCGGGCCCTGGTCGCCGGTAGCCATTATCACTTTAACCCCAAGCCCGCCAAGCCTTTTAACGGCTAGGGCGGCGTCTTGCCTTACGGGGTCCTCAACAGCTATGTATCCCGCATTCAGGCCATCGCGCGTCACCTCTATCACCGTCAATCCCCTATTCACGAGGTGAGCGTAGGAGGAGGACTCGACAGGTTTGCCTATTTCGTAAATACTCCCGTTCACCTTTCCCGCTATACCCTCTCCTGCCGTTTCGGTTATGTTAAAGGCCTTCGCGTCACTATCTACGGCGCCGGAGACGGCCCTGGCCAGGGGGTGATTCGATTCCCTTTCAACGGCGGCGGCGGCTGACATATCCTCATCGGAAAGCGTGTGTTCCACCACCGACGGATTCCCTTCCGTCAGAGTTCCCGTCTTGTCCATTATCACCACGCCTATATCCCGCGACGTCTGTATGGCCTCGGCGTTCCTGATAATGAGGCCCATGCGGGAGGCAAGCCCCGTACCGGAAACAAGGGCCATGGGCGTGGCCAGGCCAAGTGCGCAGGGGCAGGCAATGACG
Source organism: uncultured Synergistaceae bacterium (assembly GCA_964492625.1). Classification (GTDB taxonomy): domain Bacteria; phylum Synergistota; class Synergistia; order Synergistales; family Thermovirgaceae; genus CAZBLL01. The sequence goes on along the minus strand of CAZBLL010000037.1, from coordinate 5,781 downwards.
AGTGTGGCTACCGTGACGAAAACCGAAAACGAAAGAACTCCCTCCGGAGTGGGCGCCCAGGGCAAAAAGCCGGCTATCCGCTCCTGAAGCGGCGCGATAACGTCGAACCGGAAGAACCAAAAAAGCCCGGAAACCAGCGCCAGCCCAAGCACCGTCGGGACAAAGTAAAGTGTAATTCTGTCGGCGAGAGCCTGGATGGGAATCTTGGCCCCCTGGGCTTCCTCTACCAGGCTCGCCATCCTTGAAAGAAATGAATCCTCGCCTATGCCGGTAGCCCTTACGAGAAGGCCGCCGGTAAGATTGAGCGACCCACCCGTAACATCATCGCCTTCTCCGCGGCGTACCGGAATCGACTCTCCCGTTATCATCGATTCGTCCACCGATGAATCACCCCGCTGCACCACTCCGTCTACCGGCAACCTCTCTCCCGGCCGCACGACCACTAGAAACCCTTCCTTTACCGCCTCTATGGGGAGCATCACCTCTTCTTCCCCAACCATTACGCGCGCTTCCCTGGCCTGAAGGCGAAGAAGCGATTTAACTTCCCTTGAAGCCCTGTCGCGCAATCTCGACTCTATAAAACGCCCAGAAATGTGAAGCGTCATGATCATGGCGCCCACCGCGCCGAAGGATGCTATGGAGACGCCGGAAAGCGCCAGAAGCGACGTAAGCCACGAAAGGGTCGAGCCCAGGGTGATCAGAGTGTCCATGTTGGTGTGAAGATGCCTCGCGGCTATCCACGCGCCCCGTATGGTCTTCCATCCGCAGCCTAAAACCACCAGGCCGGTCGCCGCCGCTTCGAAAGGCAAAAACCACGGCATGTTCGCCCCGCTCATATGCATAATCATCAGCACCGATAGCGGAACTGTCAGCGCCAGTGAATACAGGAGCGTGCTTCTTGACGAAACGTATCTGTTTCGCTCCATATCCTCCGGGTTTTCCCTGCTTACCTCATAGCCCGCGTTTTCCACGGCTTTCTCGATAATTTCCATGGGAACCGGTTCGTCAAGGACCAGAAACGCCGTTTCAGTGGCCAGATTCACCGCAGCGAACCTTACGCCCTCTACCCCGGATAGCGCCCTCTCAACGTTTCGGGCGCATGTGGCGCAGGTCATGCCCGCTATCGTCAACCTTGCTTTTCCGGCTTCCTCCCGGGTTCTGCGTTCCGTTTCGCTCATGTCGAAACACCCCATTTTGACATCTTCTTGCTTATTATATACCGCTTGTGGTATATTCACCAAAGTATTCAAGAGCTTACGTGGGGAGAGAACTGCATGAAAGTCAAAAGATACGTGGGAATAGCCATAATCGTCTTCGCCTTGGCCAGCCTGATTTACGGGCTGGGCGGAAAACCAGCTGCCCAAAACCGCGACGGAACCGCCGAACAAAGCAGCGCGTCGGCCGAAAAAACCATTACCGTTTATTTTTTCTTCGGTGACGCCGAATGTCCTACCTGCGACGTTATCCGCAACCTCACAAGGCGATTCCTCGACGGCCCCCTCCCCGAAAAAGCACAGGGCTTCACCTTCAAAATGAAGGAAATCAACGTGGAGAAGCCGGGCAACGAGGAATATATCGTCAAATATTCGCTGGTTTCCACCTCCATAGTTTTGGATTTTTCGCCCCCAGGATCGGAACCCGTCTGGAGAAACCTCGATAAAGTGTGGGATCTTGCCGACGATGAAAGTGCTTTCAATGCATATCTTGAAAGCGAAATAGCTTCGTTCGCAGAGGAAGTGAAAGGAATATGACCATTCTGGGCGTTTTATCAGCTTTCTGGCTCGGGATACTGGCTTCAGTGAGCCCCTGCCCGCTTGCGTCCAATATCGCTGCCTTTTCCTACATCGAAAAGGACTGCTCCGATCCGCGAAGGGTAATCGTTTCCGGGGCCTTTTACTCTCTGGGCCGGATGATCACTTTCGCCGTTCTGGGTGCGCTTGTCATCAGGGGCGTACTCCAGGCGCACAACGTATCCTTTTTTCTGCAGAAGCAGATGAACATCCTGGTGGGTCCGGTGCTGCTTATACTTGCCGTTTTTCTTCTGGACCTCCTTGAACTCCCTCCGTTTAAGTTCGCATCCCGCCTCAGGGAAAAGGGCCGGCGCTTTTCGGGAGCCCCGGGGGCATTCCTTATGGGCTGTCTCTTTGCGCTTGCACTTTGCCCGGTTTCGGCGGCTCTGTTCTTCGGGGGGCTGATACCTCTTGCCGTATCCTCGGGTTCAGCTGCGATCCTGCCCGCCGTCTTCGGGCTTGGAACCGCTCTTCCCGTAGCAGTAGCAGCCGCCGTCGTATCTCTGGGGGCGCGCAGCCTTGCGAGATGGTTCGACAGGCTCTCACTTCTGCAATCCATAGTAACACCCCTTACGGGCGTCCTTCTCCTTCTGACGGGCCTCTATTTCACACTCTCCTATACGCTGAACCTCTGGTAGAGGTTTTATACGGGACCGCCTTGTTGTATACTCCGTGACACTTGCCCCGCAGGGAGGTGGCCTCGTTGACCGATTTCGTTTCATCGATCCCCGTTTTCGGAAGCATCGTAGACGCATCAGCCGTGGCGACCGGCGCCATGATCGGCCTAGCCGTCCACTCGAAACTGCCCGGACGATTTTCGGACATGACATTTCAGGTGTTTGGCCTTTTCAGCATATTTCTGGGAATGTCCATGGCCATGGGAACACAAAATCTGCTTGTGCTCCTTTTCGGTCTTCTATCGGGTTCTCTTGCGGGAGAATTTCTTGATATCGAAAGCCGCATCCGGAAACTGGGCGACTCCCTGAAGCAGAAGGCCCGCAGCACCAACGAACATTTTACCGAGGGTCTCCTTACCTCCTTTCTTTTGTTCTGCGTCGGTTCCATGACCGTTCTCGGCGCCATCGAAGAAGGCCTTGGCGGCTTCCCGGCTATTCTGCTCACCAAGTCGATTATGGACGGCTTCGCCGCAATAGCTCTGGCTGCATCGCTTGGCTCCGGAGTCCTTTTCTCCGCCCTTCCCCTTTTCGTGTTTCAGGGCGGCCTCACACTGTTGACGCGTTTTTTTGGTGCGGGCGTCCCCGACGCGGTAATCGGCGAGATCACCGCAGCGGGCGGTATCCTCATAATGGGCATAGCCCTCTCCGTGCTGGGAATACGCAATATCAGGGTCAGCAACATGCTCCCCGGGCTAGTGACCACCGCCGCTTTGGCATGGCTGTTTCTTTGACAAAACCCTTCCTCTTCAGCCGCCGCCTCTGTATAATATTTCCTGGTGGAATAGTGCGTTGGTCACTCGCCGTGAGCGATCAGGAGGTGTTCGTGAATGAGGAAATACCGCTGCATCCACTGCAAACACGAATTCGAGGTCGAAAACCCCGAACCGGGTCTCAAATGCCCCAAATGTCTTAACCACTTCGTGGAATTGATCGAGGGAGAACCCGTAAAGGGAAAATCCTGGGGTAGCAAGAGTTTCAGCGTTCCCAAACGCGGCTGAGCACCAGGTTTCCGGTTGATATTTGAGAGATACCAAAGAAAAAAGCCGCGGGCCAGGGCCCGCCGCTTTTTTGTCGTTGTCGTTTTCAAAAAAGATGCTATTTCGCGGCGTCCGGGGCCTGAGGTCCCTTGCCGGTGAGAGCATTGTAGGCTTCCTTGACAAGGAACACGGCAAGGATCAGAAGGATAACCGAAATACCCATAAGCAGGTAGTTGCCGATGTTGGCCTTGATCAGGAAGAAGAGAGCTGTAAAGGTGGTGGCCAGCATGAAGAAGAAGGGATACATCGCGAACCTGTTGTCCTTCTTGAGACCAAGTTTCACCCATACGGCCAGCGTAAGCAGCGTAAGGGCGGCCACAAGCTGGTTGGAAGCACCAAAGACCGGCCAGATGAGTTTCCACGCCGGAGTGTCGCCGCTCTTGAGGTAGAGCAGAGCCATGGCGCCTACGACGGCTATGATAGTGGCGACATAGCGGTTGAGCTTCATGTCGAAGAACTCCTGCAACTGGTACCTTGCAAGACGGGTCGCCGTGTCGAGAGAAGTCAGCAGGAAGGAGTTGAGCGCCACAAGGCCCAGAGAGGTCCCGACCTTTGCGTCGATCCCGACCAGAGTAGCAAACTGGCCGAGTCCTCTTCCGTAGATGGCCGTGGGACCGCCATCGAGGTTTCCGGCGGCGATCATTACGGTTCCAATGGCGATAACGGCCACGAGACCCTCAAGCAGCATGGAGCCGTAACCCACCATCTGGGCGTCGGTTTCATTCTTCAGCTGCTTTGCCGTAGTCCCGCTGCCGACAAGCGCGTGGAACCCGGAAATGGCTCCGCAGGCCACGATGACGAACATCATCGGCCAGATATATGTCCCCTCGTTGGGGTGTATCCAGTTCGCCGAGAAAGCGGGCACGTCAACGACAAACTTGCTGCCGAAGATCATACCGATTGCGCCGAGGAGAACCGAGAAGTAGAGCATGAAAGACGCAAGGTAGTCGCGGGGCTGGAGAAGCAGCCACACGGGGAGGACCGAAGCGAGGAAGATGTAGACAACCAGGATCAGTCTCCACGTATCCTTGGGAAGCGCAAAAGCGCTCTGCACCCATGCGGCGCTGGTGGCGTAGAAAACGGCGCCGATAACTATGGGGAGCATGACGATAGTTACTACGCCAAGGGGCAGGCCCTTTTTGTAAATAAGAACGCCGAAAACAAGGGCCATGGCGATGTAAAGCGTTCCCGAGAAAGCCACGGCCGGGTCGGCGGCAAACGTGGCGGCGGACAGTTCAAGGAAAACTGCCACTACAAGCACAAGCGCCAGCCAGGTAAACGTAAGGAAGAGCTTTTTACCCTTGCGGCCTATCCATTTGTCTACGACCTCTCCCACGGAAAGGCCCTTGTGGCGCATGGAGGAAACCAGGGCGCCCATGTCGTGGACGCCGCCGAAGAAGGCGGACCCCAAAAGGCACCAGATGTAGGTAGGAAGCCATCCGAAAAGTGAAGCCGCGGCTATGGGACCGACTATCGGTCCGGCGCCGGCGATCGAAGCGAAGTGGTGCCCCAGAAGAACGGAATGATGGGCGGGCACATAGTCTACGCCGTCAAAATAAAGATGCGCGGGTGTCTTGTTATCTTGGTGGAGACCATAGAGTTTGCTCTGGAACTTACCATAAGTGAAGTAGGCTCCCACAAAGAATACTGCAGCTACCAGAAACAGCACGGCAAGCATTACAACTCACCTCCATATGATTTTCATCCCTGTCAAGAACGCAAAAAAAACGTCATACCCCCCTTTGCGGCGAATTATGACGGGGAATTGGTGCCCTGACGGACCCTGGATTCTTCTTCCATATACATCCTGGCGAAATTACAGGCATTGCTCGCCAGGATCTGCAGGTCCTTGAACTTGAGGCATGCGGGCGGGTCTCCCGCCCTGTACATAAGCACGTCGATCCAGCCCCTGAAGCCCCAGAGAAAACCCCTGTGGGCGGGTTTTTGGGCCGTATCGCCGCTCAGCAATATTACCCTGTGCGACATCACGTCTGGTTGGGGTTTCCACATCTCCAGTATCTGCGGAACAACGGCTTGGCCTCCACAGAATATAATCGTCCGAATAATAACGACCCACTTCACCCATAAGGGATGACTTGGAGAACGTAACTCTTCTATAGACCCCATCGAGGCCTTCCGCGGACCACGGTTCGAATCCGTATTCATCCCAGAAAACATCGATAGCGGCAAGCGCTTCAGCGTTGTAGTGCAAACCATCACCCCTGTGGCATACATTATACTTCATACTCATTGGATTTCAATAGACGTTTGAGATAG
>CAZBLL010000036.1:0-10784 GCA_964492625.1 uncultured Synergistaceae bacterium | reverse complement strand
CCTGCTCCGAATCGTAGCCGCGCATGGTTTTTCTGAAGGCGATATTCTCTATGTCCAGGACCGTGAGCAGCCCGTTGCCGTTTGCCGCACCGCCATGGGATTCCTCTCCCGCCGCCTCATTCTGTTCTTCGCTTATTATCCCGTTTTCATCGATCATATATTTTCAGGCCCCTTTCTTTTGTCTTTGTCCGAAAATGGCCGTGCCTACTCGCACCATAGTACTGCCTTCAAGGATTGCTTCCACGAAATCACCGCTCATTCCCATAGACAGATGCGGCAGCGACAGTCCCAGCTTTTTTTCCAGAGCATCCCGGGTCTCCCTGAGCATGGCGAAGGTCTTTCGGGCTGAGCCTCCCGCGGGGTCGAGCGGCGCAACCGTCATAAGGCCGGCAAGATCGAGTGCGGGGCATTCGCTAACTATGCTTTCCACCACCGATTCGGCCTCACGAAGCCTTACGCCGTGCTTGGCGGGATCTTCCCCCGCATTGACCTCCACGAGTATCTGCATGGTGGAGCCTGTTTCCTGGGACAGAGACTGCAGCGCAGCAGCAAGCCTGACGCTGTCGACGCTGTGAATGCACCGGAAAACATCCCACGCCTTCCGGGTCTTGTTTCGCTGCAGGTGGCCCACCATATGCCAGGGAACCGTCTGCTCTCCCGGCCAGGCCTCGTGTTTCTCGAGCGCTTCCTGAACCCTGTTCTCGCCCAGAGCGTCCACGCCGCAACGTGACGCCTCCCTCATTTCCTCCACCGTGCGGGTTTTTGAAACCGCTACGAGAACAATGTCTCCGGGTTTTCGTCCCGCCCTTGCAGCCGCCCCGGCTATACGTTCCCTCACAAGCATTATGTTGTTTGCTATTTCGCTTACCAAATTCGTATCTCTCCCTCCTTAACCCCGGCCCCGTTTACAATTACCAGTTCACCCGGTTTGAGGCCCTGAAGCACGAGAAAACGGTTTTTTGAAAACGTGAATCCTTCCACGGTTCGTCCTTTTATCCTGTCGCCTTCAACCACGAACACCATCTGCCGCCTGTCCTTGAGAACGACCGCCGTTTCCGGGACCGTAACACCCCTGTGATCGCCCAGAAAAATCGAGAATACGGCGTTTCTGTATTCCAGTATTTCCGGCGGAAAAAACGGCAGCGAAAGATAAAGTTTGGCTTTCGCTCCAAAGTACCGTACCGCCCTGACCTCCGCTTCGAATGGGAGTGAGTCGGGCATGGATTTCAGCCTTACGAAACCCTCTTCCACATCCCGTTTCAAAGTAGCCGAAACATCCACCCATGTAAGCAGGCGGAGATCGGAGGGCTGGAGAACGAATTTGCCTATAGCTTGTCCCTTCTTTACACTGGCGCCGTCGGCTATGAAGACGGGATCGGAAGCAACGGGAAGCCTGTCGGCGCCGGACCAGAGATCGGAATATTCGATACGGCCTTCCATTCCGTCGAGCGCGGCAATAAAGTAACCCGTATCAGGCGCTTTCAGAACCCTGCTCCCCGATGACCACGAGACGACGGCGAGCTTGTCGCCTTTGGCCGCGTAAAAGGGCCCACCTCCCGCTGGAAACGTTACAGCCCCATCAACCGGCGAGGTCAGGGCGGTTTCTCTCCAGAGGAAAAGCCCCGCGACAGGGAATTCGTTGGCCGCAACTCCGGCTTCGGCTGCGACGAAATCGGGCCTGAGGCTGAAATACCTGTTCCACCAGGCTTTGTAGAACATGACCGTGGCGGTGATGATGCACAGCACGAAAAACGCGTAAAGCACATGTTTCAGGCGTTTCATTCGTGATTCCCGCCCCCTGCCCCCAGCAAACCTGGAAGACCTATCATGCCGTCAAGCGCGGCAAACGCTCCGTATCCGGCAAGAACTTCCACCGTTGCGTTGCCTGTGGCGACACCGACGAATGGCGATCCGGCGCAACGCGCCGTCTCCAGGTCAATCAGCGAATCACCCACGAAAAGCCCTCTGGCTGGTTCGATCTTCAGTCTGGAGAACCCCCTGAGCAACGGGTCCGGGTCAGGCTTGGGACGCTCTACGTCGTTAGCCCCCAGAACAACGTCGAAAAAAGGTTCAAGCCCGGTTTTTGCGAGCACCTGCACCGGGTTCGGCCTGTTGGTGACGACTCCCATGGGAAAACCCGAACCATGCATTATCTTCAGCGTTTCAACCACACCGGGTAAAACGGCCAACCGCTCCATCTCAATGTCGACCAGCGACTCCCTGTACCAGGCGAGCCACTCGGGATCGAAACGCCCCCAATGCTTTTCCATTGCCTGCTCCATGGGAAAACCTATCAGTTCAAGAACGTCTTTTCTTTCCAGGGGGTCCAGACCGAATCGTGACGCAGCCATATTGAGACAGCAGGTTATGGCCGAGCTGCTGTCTACCAGAGTCATGTCCAGGTCGAAAAGCACGCACTGCGGAGCCAGCCGCGCGGAATCTGTCATGACATTTTTCCCTTTGCGTCGTTTTTCGGAAAACCGGGGGCGTCGTTCACCATGGAAAGCAGTCGCTCACCCCTGGAAAACCGTGATACATTGTCCGCTATGAATCGCGCTATTCCTGTTACGGCTTCGTCGGTCACCCCGCCGATATGGGGAGTGAGCGTAATGTTAGAACGAGCGAGCAAAGGATCTTCACGCGACGCCGGTTCGTCCCAGAAAACATCCATCCCGGCTCCCGCTATCTCCCCCGAGTCGAGAGCTTCCTCAAGATGATCCCTGCGGACCAGATCCGCTCTTCCGACATTGATCAGAAATGAGTCCGCGTCCATAGCGCCAAAGAATTCCCTGTCAACTATGCCCGAGGTCCGGGGACCGACACCCAGGGCCATTACTACGAATCTGCATCCGGGCAGCGCTTCGAGAACCTTAGTGAGGGGATAGAAGGAATCCAGATGAAGTGAATCCATATCGTCCCTCCAGGAACGGTTCACCCCTGTAACTTTTGCCCCGAAACCCGACAGTCTCCCGACTACGGCGCGCCCCACGTTGCCCAGACCGACGACGCAGACTCTCTTGTTCCATAACGATACCCCCTGCGGGGAGTGTAGCCTCTCCCTGCGCAAGTTCTCCAGAACCTTGTCGTATCGCCTCGCCAGAAGCAGCATGTGCAGGATGGCGATCTCCCCTACTCCTTCGGCGTTTCCCGTACCCCCCGAAGGAACGTTGCACAGCGCCACGCCAGCGTCGCTGCAGGCGTCGATATCGACCATCTCCAATCCTACTCCCCACTGGTGAATGAGTTTCAGGCGCCGGGCGCTCTTTAGCAGGGAAGCGTCGATCTTCATCGGTCCCGTAACGAGTACTTCGGCGTCTGCCAAAGCCTCTTGCAAGTTTGTAAAATCTGCGATGCGGACATCGTGTTCACTGAAAAAGCGATCAAAAAGCGGAAAAAGCTTCTCGAAAGCCCTGCCTGCGAAAAGAATTTTCATTCGGGAACATCCTTTCTTCTTAGCTCTTAAGCATACACCACGTGAACCTGTTTCAGATGAACAGGGCGCCCGCGTCAAGCTGAAGGGCCCTCTGTTTAGGGATATCGCCTTTATGTGGGAGCCCCAGAAGTTCACGCATGCGGAGGGCGTTTTTTACGGAATTATCCCTGAAGCAGTTATTGAACATGATATACACTCTTTCAGCCGATCCTTTCATATCCGTTATAGTTCCCCTTAGCTGCTCGAGCTCTTCTTCGCTGTACAGGTACCTGAAGCGTTCCTCCACCGTGGCGCGGGGATTCTTCCAGGCCTCTGCGTTCTTCCCGTGAAGCCGTATCACACCGCCCCATGAAGCGGTAAGGTTCAACTGAAAGGGCGGAGTCCATTCGAGCTGCGGTTCATCGGCCGCCACTAAAGCCATGTTCTCGTCTTTGAGCAGCCCCAGAAACCGATCGCGGTTTTGTTCATCGAGCCATGATCGGTGCCGGATCTCGATGGCCACCCTGATCGGGGCGGCCAGGTCCGAAATGCGGCGGAAGTATCGCAAATGTGTCTCATCGAAGCGCACCCAGGGAGGAAACTGGAAAAGAAGATAACCCAGCCGTTTCATTCCGTGCAGGATCATTACCCTCTCCCTGAACAGATCCCACACCTTTCTTCGCGCTTCCCTGGGTATATCGTCCAGGGTGACCCGTTTTCCTGACATTTCCGCGGGGAACAGGGATCGCGCGGGCGACGGGAGGGTGGATACCTGAACCCTGTGGTGGGTGAAAAGACCGTATGACTTGATATTGAACACGAAATCCCCCGGCGTATGCGCCGCCCAGCGGTAGAATCGGTCTTCGGCCGGAATAGCGTAGTAAGCGCTGTCGATTTCTACAGTGTCGAAAAAATTCGAGAAGTATCCCAGCCGGGAAGCTCCGTCGCCCGCCTGGGCGGGATACCATCCGCTGGATCGGAGCGACCGGTCGGCCCAGGAGCAGGTTCCTACACGAAACTCAGTCAAGCTCGCCTCCGCTGATACTGTCCTTGAGCTTTGCTTATCCTGTTTCTATTCTATAATGAAAATCCGCCCGTCTGAACAGGGCGCTCATACAATGAAAGGACGTGGATTTTTTGTTCCTACAGGGTATTTACGCTCCTATAGCAACGCCCTTTTCCCAAAGCGGCGAGATTGACTTCGAGGCCCTCGAATCCAACTTCAGCCGCTGGCTGGAGTCGGGACTAGACGGTATAGTGGCGGCGGGCTCCAACGGCGAGTGGCCTCTTTTGAAAAACAGCGGGCGGGCCGACCTTTTTTCGAACTGCGCCCGCCTTGCCCGGGGACGCATCAAGGTGCTTGCCGGCGCTCATTGCCCGTCGACGGCCGAAACGATCGAAATGGCCGAACTTGCGGCTGACGCAGGTGTCGACGGTCTGTTGGTGTTGCCTCCGCATTACTACAAAAGACAGAACAGCAGGTCGGCGATAGCAAAATATTTTACCGCCGTAGCCGACGCCTCGCCCGTACCGGTGGTCATTTACAACATGCCGGGAAATACCGGCGTAAACCTGGACGCCGATTGGGTATGCGAGCTGTCGTTTCACGATAATATCGTTGGAGTCAAGGACAGTTCAGGCAATATCGTACAGATAGCCGCCATGTGCAGGGACGCGGCCCCCGGTTTCGGAGTCTTCGCCGGCTCAGGCAGCTTCTTTCTGCCGTCGCTCTCCGTTGGATGCACCGGCGGCACTATGGGAGTTGCAAATCTTTTTCCCGGGGCCTGCAGGGACATAATGGAATCCTTCAATGCCGGCGATACGGAACGGGCCCGACGGATACAGCTTGCTCTCATAGGTATAAACCAGGCCGTCACGGTCCGGTTCGGTGTGCCGGGGCTGAAGGCCGCGCTCGACCACGCAGGGCTTTTCGGAGGAAATCCTCGCCCCCCCCTGCAGCCTGTGGACGAAACCGTAAGAAACGAGATAATTGAGATATATAATGGGTTCAAAGACTTTTACAGGGGGGAACAGAAATGAAGAAGATAACGGCCCTTCTGGGAAGCCCCAGAGCCGGGGGAAACAGCGAACAACTGGCCGAGGCTTTACTCAGAGGAGCGGCGAAGGCTGGTTACGAGGGATCCAGGATCAGGCTTTCCACACTTGATCTGAAAGGTTGCCTCGACTGCAGGAAATGCTGGACTTCCGGAGCGCCCTGTATCATTCAGGACGACATGGGAAAAGTGCACGAGGCAATCAGGGAGGCCGAAGCCATAGTTTTCGCTTCGCCGCTCTACTGGTACAGCTGGGGCGCACAGATAAAACCCGTATGGGATCGATTTCTGCCATTCCTCAGCGACAGGGCTACATGGGATCTGAGGGGAAAAACCGCCATTCTGACAGGAACCGCGGGTGACGACAAACCTGATGTTTTCAGGGGACTGCGCTTTTCCTTTGAAATGTCATGCGAGCTGCTGGGAATGCTTCCAGTGGAACCCCTGATGGCGTACGGGGTATTCGACAAGGGAGACGTAACCAAAGGCGACTGGCTGTCCATGGCCGAATCCCTGGGAGCGTCGCTTTAACAGTAAGGGGGAGGCCGATGCGCCTCCCCCTGTTATTTCAGCATTCAATTCTGGCCATAAGTTCCTGGTTCAGGCCGGTTATAACGCGTTTGTAACCGGTTAGATTCATGTCGAGCTGCGGGTCGCCCGTGTCTACCAGCAAAGGTTTTCCAAAAAGCTCCCTCATTTTGGACGGAGAAGCGATCACTTGAATGCGTTCAGGACCTACAGCCCTTATAACAGCCGGACTGATCTGCTGGTTACCCCGGCCGAAAATGTGTCCCTGCCCCCCGATGACGGTAACGACAAGCTCAACCTGTTCCACAGCGATCAGTTTCAATATGTCGTTTTCGCTCAGATCCTCGCCTGTCAGGGTATGGTTTTTAACGGCGTCCACTCCCAACAGCGTTCCCTTTAGCCCCATTTTTCCCATCACTGCCGCAGTGGTAGAACCCGGGCCCACGAGATAGAGCACGTCCGGCGCCATCATGCGCACAACCTGTTCCGCCATTCCGTCCAGTTCCACCCTGTCGGTCCTGCCTCCCGAGGATTTCCCGGACTGAAGCAGCCGCTTTTCGAAGGGGGTCTTCAGGTAGCCGTAAAGTCGCGATCTGACTCGACCCTCCCTGAATTCCTTTTCGTCTATATCCATTACTTCCATTTCCCTGGGTTCACCGCAACGACCGGCAAGAAAAAGGCAGGCAAGCTCCCCGGCCCTTGCAGGGGTATTGGCGAAAACGGCCGAATGTATCTTTACTCCGGCCGGGATACCCAGGACCGGGATATCCATACCCACGGCTGCGACAATATCCCTTGCCGTCCCGTCCCCGCCCGCAAAGAGAAGCAGATCGCAGCCCGAACGGGCAAAAAGCTCGGCGGCGCGCCTGGTGTCCTCCGACCCGGTCGGTTTTGCGGCGTCAGGCTTGTACACTATGTCGAAGGAAGGGCCGGCCATAGCCGCACTTTCCTCCCCCGTTGCCCCGTCCCAGGGGGGCCTCCTTATATCGGGACCCCCGCAGGATATTTTATCGAGTGCCTGTGCGGCCCTGGCGGGGGCCGTGGGTTCGGCGCCCAGTTTCCTGGCCGCTTTCAGTATCCCCGCGCCGTCGGTACCCTTGAGGCCAACCCGGCCGCCCATGCCGGCAACCGGGTTGACTATCAGGCCCAGGTGCTTCATTCAGTCGCGATGGGCTCGAAATACCCATGGTAGCGCTTGCGGTAGCACCTCCAGGTAATGGCCCATTTCCCCGGATCATCCAGATAGTCGTGATCGATATGATGGATTGTGCTGTTGTGCGGCGCGTGTCGGATGATCTCGGGCTCCTCGTAGCATTCTCTGGATATTTCTTCCATTATCCGAAGGTATTCGTCAAGGTCCTCTTTAGAGTACGACTCCGTCGGCTCTATCGTTACCGGTTCCGGCACTACCCAGGGCTCGTGGCTCATCCAGTAGTGAGTGCCGAAATCAGCCGCGCGCTGCTGGATGTCCGACGTACCGAAGCCGGTGTCCGCGTGAAGCTGTTCCCAACTGTACCTGACCTGCTCTACCCTGGCCGGATGTTTCGGGAAACTGATGGAACAACCCTTTACGGCCAGCATTTTTTTCATGAAGTAGTTATTGTTGAGGACCGCCGCCCTGGATACCTCCATAAGCCCTTCAGTTCCAAGGCTCATTATCCACGCGTAGGCGCGGACTACGACAGGGGCGACCCCGTAGAAATCCTTGATCTTCCCGCAGCTTTGCGGCAGCTCGTAATCGAGAAAGTAACGTTTGCGGGAGACGTCGTATTCCACTATCGGAGCGGGAAGATAGTCTCTCAGTTCAGCGGTCGTCATAAGCAATCCGGTCGCGGGACCGCCGCACCCGTGGGGGGACGAAAAGGTCTTGTGCAGGTTGAAGAACGACATGTCGAAGCCCGCTTCCCTGGCCCTGGTGACTCCCAGGAGGCCGTTGGCGTTAGCCTGGTCGTAACAACACAGCGCTCCCTTTTCTCTGGCGAGCCTGGTGAAATCCCGTATGCTGGAATTGAATATGCCTGTGTCTTCCGGATTGGTAAAGAAAATGGCGGCCGTCCTTTCGGAAACAGCAGCCCTGTAGGCCTCGATGTCGGGGAGACCCTCTTCGTCCGGAGGCAGTACGATGACCTTGTAACCCTTGGCCCTGGGAACGGCGGCGTCTGCGGGATGCGAAAAGAACGTGGTGATGATCTCGTCGCGCGTGTCGCCTTCTCCGCGGCTTTTGTGCCAGGCCCGGACCATGGTCGCCATAGCCAGAACGCCGTGCGACCCTCCCCCGGGCTGAAGGCTGCAACATGCCAGGCCTGAAATCTCCCTGAACAGCTCACCGGTCCTGTAGAATATCTCCAGTATGCCCTGGGCGGTGGATTCGTTCTGCAGGGGGTGCATATCCTTCAGTTTTGGGGACCCCGCCAGCATATCGTTGATCTTGGGGCTGTATTTCATGGTGCAGGTGCCCTGCCCTATGTCAATGTTCGAGTCTGCGCCCAGATTTTCCTGGGAGAGATGATTGTAATGCCGTATCAATTGTGGCTGGGCTATCTCCGGAAGGACCGGAGGCGTTTCTCTTAGCATTCCTTCCGGCAGGGTCGATAACCCGTCGCCTGCTACCCTTTCCACCGCTTTTTCGGCCCGCGGTGGAATAACGCACCTCCTGCCCGCGAAGCTTTTTTCAAAAAGGAGCGGCTCGTTCCACCTTGCCTGATGAAATTCTTTGTGTCCTTTCATTTGTATCATCCCTTCACGGCTTTCCGCCGCTACGCGAGTATGTCGCCGAGCGTTTCGGCGAGACGGTCTATGTCAGCTGCTGTAACCGTTTCGGTCACGCAATAGAGAGCACACCGGGACAGCCCCGGGAAATCGTCCGTAAGGTCGCGACCTCCGAAAATTCCCCTTTCCAGCAGTTTTTCGTTGATCTGCCGCACCGTCATGCCAGTTTCCGCAAAATCGACGACAAACTCCTGGAACGGCGCACCGGAGATCCTTCTGGTGGAAACTCCCGGGATGTTCCCCAGCACGTGACGGGCGTAGAGGCAGCGCTGCATTATCACCTGTCCCAGTTCACGCATTCCGGTCGGGCCCATCGCCGCAAGATAGACGGCGGCCGCTATTCCCCAGAGGGCGGCGTGAGTACCGACGAATTCCTTGGCGGTTTCCCTGTCGGCGAAGGAGGTCCGTTCCCATGCCACGTCTCCGAAACCCCATTCACCCTCAGAAGTAGGAGCTATACCGAACAGGCGGGAGGGATATTCCTCGATAAAGCGTTTTTCACCGGACGTGCAAATGAATCCGCCCACTCCTCCACCGTAGTTCATATGGATACCAAGCGACTGGATGTCGCCGCAAGCTATGTCGGCGCCCCATGCTCCGGGAGGCGAAACGACTCCCAGCGAAGCCGGGTCTACAAACGCCACGAGCAGGCCGCCCGCTTCGTGAACCGCTTCGGTCACATCGGCCGCCTTGCCCTCGATAACGCCGAGGTAGTTGGGCGTTTCCAGATATACAGCCGCCACGTCGCCGGAAAGACGCGAACGAAGATCGTCCGTGTCCATCTCGCCCGTTTCCGGGTCAAATTCAACCGTTTCCCAGGAAAGCACCGGGTCCAGGTAGGTGGTTACCAGTTTCTTCCTGTCGGGATTCATATTCCCTGCGAGAAGCACCTTGCCCCGGCCGGTTATGCGTCCGGCCATGCGCAGCGAGGTCCCCGCCGCCTGTGAACCGTCGTATGTGGGCACATTGCACACGTCGAAATCCAACAGTTCCGCCATCATGCTCTGATACTCGAAAAGCGCCTGGAACCTGCCGTGGTCCTCGTAGGGTTCTCCGGCGTAGGCCGTGAGAAATTCGGACCGACCTATCACCTCGTCGACAACCGCGGGAACATGGTGGTTGTAGCATCCCGCGCCCAGAAAACTCAGGTACTCGCGTGAAGTAACATTACGGTTGAGGATAGCTTCGACATGATCTTTCAGTTCCGACTCGGAAAGCATTGGCTCCGGCAATCTCATGGGTTGTTTCATTCGCAGTTCTTCCGGAACGTCCACCAGAAGGTCCTCGACCCTCTTCACCCCCACTTCCCTCAGCATTTCCGCCCTGGTAACGGGGTCGCTATTGGGTATATAGGGATACACCCTGCGTTCTTCACTCATTGTCCTGTCCTCCCATATATCCGCCGCCGGTGATCAGGCGGTGCCCCCGCCGTCAACCACAAGATTCGCTCCGGTTACCCAGGGCGAAAGTCCGCTGACAAAGAAATAGACCGCCATCGCTATATCCACGGGGCTGCCAAGCCTTTTCAAAGGCCTTTCCGCGCTTTCATCAAGCCACTGTTTTTCGTCGATACCAAGCTGTCGAGCCTCGTCGCGCAACAGAGGTGTGTCTGTATCACCCGGGTTTACGCAGTTCACCCGTATGTTCTGGGGACCGTGATCTATGGCCATGGCCCGCGTCATATTTACAACGCCGCCCTTGGCCGCACAGTAAGAAACAGCCTTGGGCCCTCCCTTGATACCCCATCCGGAACCTATGTTCACAATGCTGCCTCCGCCCCCCGCGGCCATGTGTGGAATGATGTTGCGAGAAGCGAGGAAGGTGCCCTTGAGGCTGACGTCGAGGGAAATATCCCAGTCTTTTTCTTCAAGTTCCACTGCATCCTTGCGCCTGATAACTCCCGCGCAATTGACAAGGATATCCACCCGGCCGAAACGCTTCATCACTTCCTCCGCCATGGCTCGACATCCCGCGTCGCTGGTCACGTCGCAGTTTACGAAGCAGGTTTTTCCTCCAATTTC
>CAZBLL010000035.1:0-10863 GCA_964492625.1 uncultured Synergistaceae bacterium | reverse complement strand
GACTACTCCGCACAGGGCCGCCGTAAGGAAATTGCCGGCTGCACCCGCCAGCGAAACGATGACTATGTCTCTTCTGGGTCTGCGGAAATACCGGGTCTCGATGGGCACGGGCTTGGCCCACCCGAAGCGGAAAATCAACAGCATCAGAGCCCCTATAGGATCGAGATGAGCGAGCGGATTGAGGGTCAGTCGACCCATTCTTTTCGCCGTCGGGTCTCCCAGACGATACGCTGCGTAGCCGTGGCAGAATTCATGAAACGTAATGGCCCAGAGAACGGCGGGCACGCTGAGAAGCAAATCTCCAATAGCGGGGAAACCGGCCATGTATTACACTTCCTTTCGATCTTTTCCGTTATGGTGGGCCACCCATTCTATCTCGTCTTCGCGTGTTTCAACATCGCCGTCGAGCCTGGCCCGTCTGAGCTCCGACAGCATTCGTCCGATAGCGGGGCCTTCATGGTAACCCATATCCAGCAGATCTCTCCCGACCAGCATGGGCTCCACCTTCTGAAGTCGCGTCAGAAACAGGAGTATCCTTCTTCTCACGCGCCAGCGCACTGTGGCGGCGGCCCAGAACAGAGCTGTGACCGGGTGTGTTTCATTTAGAAAAGAGTATATTTCGGAACGGGATTTTCCCGCTCTCCCCCCCAGGTCCTGCTCGGCGGCTCGCAGGTCCGAAACACCTGCAAGAACAATTTTTCGCTCCCTGGGCGAGAGGTGAAGTCGATCTACTGCGGCGAGGCCGTCGAATTCGGCCGAATCGAATATCAGGGCGCCAAGGAAGGCCAGCCAGGAATCGTCTCCGAAATCCGGCAGATCTCTTGACAGCCTTCTGAAAAACGCCCTCAGGCGCCTGAAACACCGCAGCGAGGAGGTTCCCGGTTTTACTCCGGGGAAGACGGCCTCCCAGAACCCCAGTTCCTGAAAACGGCGTACAATTTCGTACACGGTTTTTTCCCTGAAAATCAGTTCAATTTCGCTTCTTAGCCTGACTCCCGAAAGAAGCGAAATAAGCCCGCCTCTGATACAGCTTTTGAGAAGCCGAAGGGTGTTTTCCTCAAAATGGAACCCCAGTCGCTGTTCGATTCGGATACCGCGAAGCACCCTGGTGGGATCTTCAACGAAACTCAGGTTATGAAGTACACGCAATTCCTTTCTCTGAAGGTCTCTCCTGCCCCCAAAGTAGTCGATCAGCCTGCCGCGGGAGTCCTTGTTAAGCGAAAGCGCCATGGCGTTTACGCTGTAATCTCTTCTGTAAAGGTCATGTTTCAGAGAGTCGCTGGCCACTGTTGGCTGAGCTACGGGATATTCGTAAAACTCTCTTCTTGCGGTCGCTACATCTATGCGGTGTTCGCCCGGAAACACTACTGTACCCGTTCTGAACCTGCTGTGAACGGCGACGCGGCATCCGTCGGCCTCCCAGGACCGGATAAAGTCAACGGAGTCGCCTTCTATGACTATGTCAAGATCCTCGTTCTGGCGCCCTATGATGAGATCACGGACGAAACCACCGACAGCGTAGGCCCTCATGCCCATTGAATCGGCCCTCCGCCCGACCTGTTCGAGCAATGACACCATCCACGGGCTCAGGCCTCGCTGCATGACAGGGGCCGCATCCTCGACCCACGGCATCGTGGGGGCGGTCATTCCGCTCTCCGCGGGGAGCGATCGGGGGTAAAGAGCCCTAAGCATGTCAGTCCTGGTTACGATACCCGCAAGTTCGCCGGTGTCCTCCACGGGCAGCCTGCCGATGTTGTGAATGACCATCATGCGATGGGCCACGGCAACCGACGCCATGGGGTTTACTGTAACGGGTTTTTCCGTCATGAACTCCCTGACGGAAACCTTTTCGAGACCGTGTATCCTTGCCTTGTCCAGGTCTTTTCTGGTGATGATGCCCTCAAGTCCCATTTCCCTTGCCACGGGGAGGGCGGCGTGTCCGTAGCGTATCATTATTCTGTACGCCTCTTCCACCGCAACCTCGGGATCCACGGCCATTACGGGAGATGTCATTATGTCGGAAACGGTCACCAGAGGCGTTATTGCCTTTTCCAGTCCCGCCTCGAGGTCTCTGAGAATATCCCCCGGCCTGCCCCCGGTAAGCGTCACCGACGCCGCCTGGGGGTGACCTCCTCCACCCATGGGCGAAAGAAACTCCGAAACGTCGAGGACATTTTCCCTTCCCCTGGCCACCACATAGACCCTTTTTTCCATTGACACAACCGGCAGAGCGGCGTCGGCGTCAAAAAAGTCCCTCATTCGGTGAACAAAAAGCGAAAGACCGTCGACGTAAACGTCAGTACCAGAGACGACAGAACGACCTTTGCGCCGTTGATATAACGTTCCCTCGCGTTGTCGATGAGTAAATCCTGAATACGTTTTTCAGCCGCGTCGAGAGACAGTTCAATGTGCGCCGGAATCATGGTCATGTCGGCTCCCAGTTCTCTCAAACGGGAAACTGCATCGAAATCCCTGGCGGAAACCGCTCCGAAAGTCTACGCTCCGGTGTCCTCGTAAACACCCATAGCGTAGAGCGTGGCCTCCTGCGCGGTAATGGGAATCCTGCGTTCAAGAAGCAACTCGACCAGTAACGTCGTTGCGGAACCCACTGGTTCTATAACGCGGACTGTGGCTTTGATGTCTTCCTGAACTTCTGGGTGGTGATCGTAGACATGCACCTCTACGCCCGGGTTGTCGAGTACAGCGGCAAATGGGCCGATACGGGAAGGGGAACGGGCGTCCACCACGACCAGCAGACTGATATCGTCCATGACAATCTGGCGCGGCGTCTTGATTTCCCATCTGCCGGGGTAGCGCTTTAGAAAATCTCTTACGTTTCTTCCAGCCGAACCGGAAAAACAGGGAGTGGCGCCCGGGTACAGCCTGGAGGCGGCTATCATGGAGGCCAGAGAGTCAAAATCGGCTCCGATATGAGTCGTGATTATCTTCAAGACCTGCGGGCTCCCATCAGTTTGAGAAGCGTTTGCATATCGACCCCGCGCAGGCTCTTGACCGAATAAAGCTGGCAACCGGAGCTCCGGGCGGCTTCTTTTATCTCAGTCAACGCGCCGGCCAGCGCCTTGCACTTGAGAATGCGCGGACACCCCTCGGCAACCTGGAGGGCGTCGTAAAACAGGACGTCGGTCGCCAGCCTGTCAGATACAAGGGTCCGGGCCATATCCTCCGCCGTTTCGCTCCGTGAACAGATAAGCTCTATCTCTACGCAGGAAGCCATGGCTGAAAATTTTACTCCTATCTCCCTGGCTTTTTCCAAAAGCAACTGCATGTCGTTTGCGTTGTCAAGTACCTGGTCGGCCAGCTTCATCTTTGTGCTTCGGGGCAAAAGGTGTTTTTCCCGGCGGCGCAACTCCTCTACGGTCCAGTTCCTGTGGCGGTTCCTTTCGACCCTGGTCTCGAAAGGCGCCGTAACGTAGACCGTCGTATCGACCCACCAGGGAACGCCTCCCTCGAACAGAAGCGGAATGTCGGCGACGACCCAGCCGTTAAGTGAGCATATCCTGTTTTCCATGAC
This sequence comes from uncultured Synergistaceae bacterium, assembly GCA_964492625.1. Lineage (GTDB taxonomy): Bacteria > Synergistota > Synergistia > Synergistales > Thermovirgaceae > CAZBLL01. The sequence goes on along the minus strand of CAZBLL010000035.1, from coordinate 7,331 downwards.
CCTGCGAACGATCGGATGCAGGGACTCGCACAACCACCGGTATTCTACGGGGTTTTCAAAAACGATAGAAGCTATTTTATCCCGGTCGACACCGCGGTCGCCGACGAGTATGCCGTCTCCCCATCGAGCGGCAGCATCTCTGCGAAAGGGGTGCGACGCCCAGAGATCCGAAACGATTCGGTCTGCATCGATCAGATGGGCTCCCCGGGTCTCCCAGAAAGCCGAAACAGTCGATTTACCTGCCCCAACGTCTCCTGTCAGGCCAACTACCAGCATGAGACATGTCCTCCTCGCCGCGATCCTCCACTTCCCTGAATTGTTCGGGTATTTCCCACAGGAAGCGGGAAAAGCCGTTCCTTTGTACGGAGCCGAACAGAACCCTGCTTCTGGCGCCCGAGACGAACAGTCGTTCTTCGGCCCTCGTCATGCCTACGTAGCAAAGCCTTCGTTCCTCTTCCATCTGGTCAGGGTCGTCCATGCACCTGTAATGGGGGAAAATCGCTTCCTCGAGCCCCACCAGAAAAACAACCGGGAATTCCAGCCCCTTTGCTGAGTGAAGGCTCATGAGACTCACTCTGTCGGGGTCGTCGTCCGATCCCAAATCCAGGTCGGTGACAAGGGCTACTTCCGCAAGCAGTTCCTCCACATCGCCCGACTCCGTGACGGAAAGCAGTTCGTGAACATTTTCGAGTCTTTCTCTCCAGCGTTCCTCGTCGGTGCGCCTGATCTCGTCTTCGTACCCCATCTCCTCCAGGATATATCGAACCGCCCCGGATGGGTCGCTCTTTCTCCTGCGCAATTCGATCATATGAGACGCCAGCCGCCCGGCGCCTTCTCCGGACTTGCCCTTGAGGTTCGCGTTCGAATCGCTAACTCTTTTCCATGCCGCGTCCGGGTCGCCTTCCGGCTCCTCCCCGATGAAGTCCGCCAGTTTTTCCAGGCTTTTTGGACCAAGTCCCCGGGATGGCACGTTACCCACTCTGGAAAGGGAAGCATTATCCAGCGGGTTGACGCTAAGACGCAGAAACGCCAGCAGGTCCTTTATCTCTTTTCTTTCATAGAAAGCAGTACCTTTTACTATTCTGTATGGCACACCAGTCTGAAGAAACACCTCTTCGTACAGGCGGCTCATAGCGTTGATTCGGTAGAGCACCGCCATATCGCCCCATCCGTAACCCTGCGACCTGAGGGTGTTGGCGCTGTTGGCTATAAACTCGGCTTCTTCTCTCTCGTTTCTGGCCAGGAGAGTGAAAATATCGTCTCCACCCTCCCTGGAAGTCCACAGATTCTTGGATTTGCGTCGAGCGTTGTTCCTGATGACGGAATTGGCCGCTGAAAGTATCGTTTCCGTAGATCTGTAATTCTGCTCCAGGACCACCACGCGCGCATCGCTGAAATCCTTTTCGAAATTCATGATCATCGTCATATCGGCTCCTCGCCAGCCATAGATCGACTGATCGGGGTCGCCCACAACCATGATTTTGCCGCTGCCTCCGGAAAGGATCTTCAATATGCCGTACTGCAGCCTGTTGACATCCTGATACTCGTCAACAAGTATCCATTGAGTCCGCCTGCGTTCACGCTCCAGAACGTCTTTGTCCCTGAGCAGAAGGTGTAGCGGTAATCGAAGCAGATCGTCAAAATCTACAGCGCCCTGCATCTTGAGCCGCTGTTCATAGATATCGCAGATTTCGTGGAGCGGCTGATCCAGAGGGGCAACGTCGAGAGTGCGAGGGTCGGATTCGGTGCGGGCTCTGGATATCTGATCCGTCACCCAGGATATATCATACCTTTTGGCGTCGATATTCTGTTCTTTCATAATGGCTCTAACAAGGGAGCGCACATCGCCACGGTCGAATATGGTGGACGCCTTTCTGCCGGTAACGGTCAACAACGCCTCCCTGTGCCTTATAAGGAAACGGAGCCCCCAGGAATGGAACGTGCTTATTTCCATTCTTCCCGTCGTTGAACCTGTGATCCCGGACACCCTTTCCTTCATTTCTCTGGCGGCCTTGTTCGTGAAGGTGACGGCCAGTATGGCGTCGGCGTCGACTTTTTTCTCGGATATAAGGTAGGCGAATTTACTTGTCAGCACCCTGGTCTTTCCGCTCCCGGCGCCCGCCAGCACCAGAAGGGGACCATCGCAGTACTCGACGGCCTCTCTCTGTCTGGGATTCAGTTTTTCCAGAAGCGCAGCCACTGTTTTTCTCACTGCTGTTTCTCCATGAACCAGCGTTCGAGTATCTCTATCCATCCGTCGACACCGATCCCATTTCTTGAATCGACTTCAAGGTTTGTCGCCATGGGGTTGAGTTTTTTGACGTCCGACCAGAAACCTTCTCTATCAAACTCCATATAGTCGATCATGTCGATCTTGGTGAGAACGACAGCTCCAGCCTCGTAAAAAAGGTGCGGGTACTTTAGAGGCTTGTCCGCCCCTTCGGGGACGGAGCAAACGGCCACCTTGAAATCTTCCCCCAGGTCGAACTCGGCCGGGCACACCAGGTTGCCGACATTCTCTATGAAAAGGATATCGAGATCGTCGACAGAAAACTCCCTGAGCGCCTTTTGTAGAAGGTGGGCCTCCAGATGGCAACCCCCGTGAGTATTGATCTGAATTGCGGGCGTTCCGGTTTTTGCTATGCGTTCAGCATCCCGGGATGTAGCGATATCCCCCTCGATAACTCCGCAAGCGGTTGATATTTTTTTGAGGGTGGCTTCCAGCAATGTGGTTTTTCCGGCCCCGGGGGAGCCTATAAGGTTAACCATCAGGACTTTTTTTACACGAAAGGTTTCTCTGATAGCGGCGGCGTGTCTTTCGTCTGCCGCCATAACGGATTGCCGAACGCTAATTTTCCTTGACATTCTGTTCCTCCACCTCCACCGAATCTATTTCGAGTTCCATACCGGAAAGCAGACCCACGTTTGCGCTTCCGCAATCCGGGCAGACAAGACCTTCCTCGCCGTCCCACTGAAAACCGCATCGACGGCACTGAGCCCTTATCGGTGTTTCCACGATTTCAAGTTCGGATCCCTCCAGAAAGGAGTCCTTCGAGGCCACTTCAAAAGCAAAGAGCATGGCCTCTGGAATGACCTGTCTCATGGCCCCCACTTTCATTGTAACGCGCCTGATCGGAGGCCATTTCTGTTCTTCGCTAAGGCGCTGAAGTTCCTCCATAAGGGATTCGATCATTGAGAGTTCATGCACTGTTATCACTCTTTCCGTACTGTTTCTCTATCCGGACGAAGGACTCGTGAAACGGCGCTCCGGACCCCGGGCTCGTACGGGCGCACGTAAGCCTGTTTATATCACCGGCGCCCTGGCGCATTACACAGTATCCTTTCCCCAGAGAAGTGTCGACACAGACTTTCGCTTCCAGCGCGGCGCCTTTTGCGTGTTCTCCTGAAATCCGCACTGTATCTCCCTCGGAAACACCCGCTTCGGCGGCGTCGTCTTTCGAGAGCCTGACAAGCGGAAGACCTCCGCCGGTTTCAACGCCCCATATCTGGCCATTAATGTAATCGGCGACATGAACGGAAACAAGGCGTATGGCCGCCCCGGCACACGGCGAGTCGAGCCGGGGAGGGTCTTCGGGCAACCTTATGACACGGTCGCCCTGGCTCCATGTATCGGGCTCGTCAAAGGAGTATATACCTTCGGCGATCTCATCGAGTCGCGGGTCGGATCTGAGCTGCCTGTCCATTTCCCGGCATTCAGCAACAGGGTCGCACGAAACGCCGACGGCGCGGGCAAGACCAGCGAAGATAGCCGTATCGGGCAACGCCTCCCCGGGCGGCTCCATGACGGGAACGCTTCTTAAAAGATACGAGTGCCACCAGGAGCCGCGCCAGTCGGGGCCTTCTTCCAGAAAAGACGCCGACGGCAGAACAAGGTTGCAGCGCATGGCGGTTTCGGTCATGAAATGGTCAAGGCACACCGAAAAGGGTATCTCTTGAAGAGCGGCCGCGAAATCCCCTGAACCGGGCCCCTGCTTCGCCGGGTTGGCTGCAACGAACACTGCCGCGCCCAGGCGGGGACGGCGGAACCCCGCCCTGTGCCATTCGGCGACGGGAAGGAGCCTTCGCACCGGAGGTGTTTTGGCGAACTCCCCAGGAAACATCGCCATTTCGTTCTTGCCGAACACAACGCCGTTGCCCGGCTCTGTGAAAGCCCCCAAAAGCAGGGAAAGCGCGGCCAGGCACATGTATGTCCGGGATCCCGACATGTAGCGCTGTATGCCGTACCCCCCGTAGATAGCGACAGGTCTGCTGGCAAGAAGCCACCGATACATTTCATCGAATGCCCTCGCATCCATACCACATGCCGTCAGCGCCAGGTTTACGTCGACACCCTTGGCCATGCTCTCGAATTCATCCGGGTTTAGCGAATGGTCCCTCCAGCCGGCGACTGCTTCTCCTCTGACCAGAAGCTCTCTGCACAGAAGAAGTGCGAGAAGCGCATCGGTCGCCGGGCGCACCCGCCACCATCTGTCGGCGTAATCGGTGGTTTTTGTGCGTCTTATCTCCAGGGCCGAAACTTCTCCCCCGCGTTTTCTGACCATATCAAGAAACGGGAGAAGATGTACGTGGGTCTCGATGGCGTTCCTTCCCCACAGCAAAACACCGCCGGATCTGCAGCCAATGGTTTCGGGCCGGAAAACCGGTGTCTCGCCTCCAAAAACGGAACGCAGCCCCGCGCCGCCCGCGGCGCCGCAGAGCGAACCACTTGTACCTGAGTACCCGCCCAGATGCGCAAAAACGTTTGCCAGCAGGTTCCTGGAAAAATACAGAGAACCGTAACCTCGGTAGAAAAAAAGCGAGAGCGGGCCCCACTTTTCAAGAGAGTCAGCCGTAGCCTCGCCCCATGCCTCCCATGCGCGCTCCCAGGTTACACGCTCCATCGATCCCCTTGAGTTTTTCATAAGAGGATAGCGGAGCCTTTCACCTGCCGCCGCCCTGCGGCTCCAGCGCAGGCCCTTGGAGCAGGGTCCCCCGGATATTGGGAAATCGGTTCGGCCTTTAAGGATGACCCCACCCTCTGCCGCCGAAGCCAGGAGAGGACACGCGTCCGGACAATCATGAGGACAGGCTGTCGGTTTCCATGATCTCAAGGCATATCCCCCAATCGAAAGCAACCGGATTCACGGCAGAAAAAAACGGGGCCAGATACAGGGCCCCGTATGGTTCCAGATGTTACCTGTTTGCGCACCTGCAACGAAACTTATTCTTCCGGCGCCAAAAGGCCGAAACCACCGTCCCTGCGCCTGTATATCACGTTGATTCGGCCATCCTCCGCGTTTTTGAAAAGGAAAAAACTGTGTCCAAGAAGGTCCATTTGCATTGCAGCCTCTTTGGAGGACATGGGGCGCACCGGAAATTTCTTGACCTTGACGACATCTTCCTCGTGTTTTTCAGTTTCTGAAAGCTCGGAAACAAAACCCTCGATATCAAAGGAAATATCGTGCGACTTCATCCGCGCCTTGTCTTTTAGGTACGACTTGTGTTTCTTGACCTGACGTTCAATGTTCTTGAGCCCTTTGTCGAAGGCTTTCCTCGCGTCCGGCGCGTGATCCTCTCCTCTCATGATGACACCGTTGACGTCCGAGGTGATCTCCACGACATACATTCCGCGATTGAAGCTCATTTCCACCTGGGTGTCACGGATGCGGTCGAAGAACTTCTCCAACTTGTTCAGCTTATTGGCCATATACTCCTTCAGCGTATCCTGCAGCTCCACATTGCGGGTTACAAACCGGACATCCATAGACTCTCCCCCATTCTTTTGTCATTGTTCTCTTGACCATTATTGTATCATCCGGAGGCTGCTCACTCAATAACGTTACCTCATTAACTTGACGCCAGGGTCGCGGCATCCGGTTTTGCACCTTTTGGCGACGGACTTGCGGACCATATCATATAATAGCCCGGTACACACCATAATATTTTCGAAAAAGGGAGTGATCATGGTGCAATTGGCGGCTCGGGCCAAACGCATGCAACCCTCCGCTACACTCGCTGTAGTGGGAAAAGCCAAATCACTTAAACGTGAAGGAAAACCTGTAATCTCGTTCGGAGCTGGAGAACCGGATTTCTCCTCTCCCCCCTCAGCGATCGCCTACGCGAGAGAGGCTATGGAAAGGGGCGAAACCCATTACACACAGGCTGTCGGATTGCCGGAATTAAGGGAAGAGGTGTGCCGTTACTACAAAGACCGTTTTTCTCTTTCGTTTGACCCCGGTCAGGTTATCGTAGGCGCAGGCGCCAAACCCCTGATTTACGAAACGTTGGGCGCCCTGGTGGACCCTGGAGATGAAGTCATCGTTTTTTCACCGGCCTGGGTGAGCTACGTAGAACAGATAAGGCTTTTCGAGGGCCGCGAGACGGTCATCGACACCACCGGGACGAAATGCATCCCCAACCTGGCCAGCGTTGAAAAAACCATTACCGCCCGGACAAGGGGCATCCTTATAAATACTCCCAACAACCCGACCGGAGCGGTTTACGACGCGGAAACACTGGAAGGCCTGGCCCGCATGGCCATAGATCATGACCTCTGGATCATCTACGACGAAATATACGAACGGCTGGTATATGGATCGGCGAAACACCATAATATTCTTTCTCTCGTACCGGAAGCAACGGATAGGGTGATCATCGTCAACGGCGTCAGCAAGGCTTTTGCCATGACGGGCTGGCGTATAGGTTACGCGATTGTTCCCGAATGGCTGAAGGGACCCGTAAGTTCGTTTCAGGGTCACCTTACATCCAACCCCTGCTCAATAGCCCAGTGGGCCTCTCTTGGAGCCCTGCGCGAGGCCGAAAACGACGTTGAACGCATGCGCCTGGCTTTCAGTGAACGTCGCGACCTTATCGTGGAAATGGTCAGAGCCATGCCGCACGTCACTTTCCCGGAACCAGACGGCGCTTTCTATGTTTTTCTCGACATAGGTAAAACGCTGGGCAAAAAATTCAGGGGAGAGGAAATTACGGGAGATGTCGATTTCTGCAGATTCCTGCTGGAAGCATATTACGTAGCGGCGGTTCCGGGTACCGGCTTTCTGGCGCCCGGCTTCGTAAGGCTGGGATACGCGAACGCCACAGAAGAGATCAGAGAGGGAATGGAGAAACTGAGCCGTTTTCTGGAGGAACTCAAAGACTGAACCTGCCCGGGCCTGGCGGGTCATACGTCGAGCCAGGCCCGGCTGTTTCATTTTACTATCTGCGTTCCCGTGCTGCCCTCCAGGGCTCTAACCGCTTCTGAAAGAACCGCGATAACGGCTCTTGATCCTCCATTTTCAACGAACCTCAGGGCGGCTTCAACCTTGGGACCC
>CAZBLL010000034.1:0-11045 GCA_964492625.1 uncultured Synergistaceae bacterium | reverse complement strand
GTTCATGGCCGGGGTAAGGGCTTTGTTTTCGTGGACCACTATCTGGGTGGCTATGGATTTGCTGTAGAGCTCGTTGAAAGCGATGTACTCCAGTTTGCCTTCGCTGCGTTCCCGTCTCATTACGTATTCCGGGAGAAACGCCAGCCCCAGGTTGCAGGCGCAAAGGTTTTTTACAACCTGTATGCTGCCCACCTCCATGAGGTGGGCCGACCCCGCCCCTATGTTTTTGAAATGTTCCTCCAGAAGTGTCCTGAAAACACAGCCCCGGGTTGCTACGAGATAGTGTTCTGAATCAGGAAACCCGTCTGAAGTATCGGGTTGCCCGGAGACCCTTCCCGGATTATAGGCCAGCGCCATGGTTTCCCACCTCAGGGCCAGAGTTTTCAAACCCTTTTCCGAAAGCGGATCTCCCGTGAAGAATGCGAAATCTATCTCGTTGCTGCGAAGCATCCTGGAGGCTTCCGCACAATCCATTATTCGTATAACAAGTTCAACGCCAGGGTGCCCGGACGAAAAAACGGCCAGGGGTTCGGCAAGAGGGGAGATACAGACCGTTTCCGAAGCGCCTACCACAATTTTGCCCCCCATCTGTTTCGAGACGGCGAGCATGGCGTCGATAGCCCGTTCCCTGACGGCGACGAATTGCCGGGCGTATGGAAGCAGGGCCATTGCGCTTGTGGTGGGTCGTTTTGTTTTTGAGGTTCGTTCAAAAAGCTGTACCGCCAATGACTGTTCCAGTTGCTGTATATGGCCGGTGACGGTTGATTGAGCGTAGCCAAGCTCCGTGGCCGCCGCTGTAAAACTGCTGGTCTCCACAATTTTGAGAAAGGTTTCTATCTGTTTGATGTCCAGAATACAGCACCCCCGATAGTTCGAGCTTTATGGACTAAATATCCAGATACTCCAATTTTACAAAACTCGATGAGAGAATTATAGTTGCCTTGAAACGAAATGGCAAAGAACGAACAAAATTCAACACAAAAAGAGGAGATATATCATGAAAAAGATTTTCGTATCCGGTGCATCGGGAAACGTCGGCAGGGTTGTAGTCGAAGGCGTACTGGCGAGCGACGATATGGAGCTTGCGGGCGGTTATTGCCGTGAGGCGGGAAAGGACCTCGGGGTTCTGGCGGGCAAAGACCCTGTGGGTATTGCTGTTTCCACAGACCTTGAGCAAGGGCTTAAATCGTCGACCCCCGACGTGGTTATCGATTTTACGTCGGCCTCGGTTCTCATGGATAACCTCAAGGTCTACGCAAAGCTTGGCGTCGACGCCGTTATAGGAACTACAGGCCTCAACGACGACGATATGGCGGAAGTCCAAAAAATGGTGGCCGAAAAAGGTCTCCGGATGGCTGTAATACCCAACTTTGGCCTTGGTGTCACGCTGGTGATGGAATTCCTAGAAAAGGTGCGCCAGTTCTACCCCTATGTTTCCATAGTCGACAGGCATCCAGCAACAATGGCCAATGCTCCAAGCGGCACCGCGGCCATGCTGGCGGAGGGTGTTTCAGAAGGTCTCATGGGCGAGGTGGCCAGCAAAGAAGTTTTCCCCGGCGTCATGGGCGCCAAAATCAAAGGTGTTCAGACGATTTCGCAGAGGATGCCCTACCCGGGGCCATTTTCCGAGCACGAAGTAACCATCGGCCGTAAGGACGAAACGATCCGCGTAACGGTTACCGATTTTACCAGCGGCGTGTATCTGGACGGGATATTCCTCGCGGTCGAAAAAGTGGTGGATTCAGCGAAAGGAACACTCATCCGCACGCTCGACGAGGTGCTTTAAAATAGAAATCGAGTTTTAAGTAAGTGTTGAGCGCCACCACATCGTAAATGTGGTGGCGCTCAACAAGTAAGGAGTAGAGGGGTCAGGGGTAGTAGCCTGTTATTCCGGTACGCAGCGGCATAGCCGTGAAGCGTGAGACGTGAGACGTGAGACGTGAGACGTGAGACGTGAGGCGTGAAGCGTGAGACGTGAGGTCTGTCATTCTGACGACCAACTGGAGGAAGAATCTCGGTTTTGCATTTCTGTTTCCTGTTTTTTGTGCCTAACTCCTAACGCATTTAAAACCAGGATCTCTCTCCGCGCATAACGCGGATTCGGGATGACAAGCACTTGCCTTTCCAATTTCCCGACTCCTGCATCCCGACTCGCGTCCCCTGGTTTTTTCGATTCACGGTTCCCGACTCACGATTCACGGCCTTATGGCTTTTTCCGCTATCCGCTATCGGTTTTTTGCTACTGCCTCATATATTTCCTTGTATGTTTCCGCCGAGCGGGCCCACGAGAAATCTGTCCTCATGCAGCGCTGCACCAGCCGGGCCCAGGCTTCGGGCCGCCGGAACATGGAGCGGGCCCTTCGCACCGCACCCTCCAGGTCGGATGCAGAGTAGCGGGTAAAGGTAAAGCCCAGGCCCCCGTCGCCCCGTTCGGCGTCGGGCACCGTGTCGACAAGCCCGCCTGTACTGCGGACTACCGGGACCGCGCCGTAACGCATGGCTATCATCTGCGAAAGGCCGCAGGGCTCAAAGAGCGACGGCATGAGGAACATGTCGGCTCCTGCGTAGGCAAGGTGGGCCAGCGGTTCATCGAAACCGATTTGCGAGTATATCCTTTCGGGGAATTTTGCCTTTGCTTCTTTCAGCGCCGTCTCCAGAAGCGGGTCGCCCGAACCGATAATGACCAGTCGGCCGTCCCGTAGTATCCCCGGAAGCGCTTCCAGCAGAATATCCAGGCCTTTTTGCGCAGCCAGCCGGCCTACCGATGCGAATATCGGGAAGCTGTCGTCGTCCCAGCGGGCCTGTTTCAGCAGCGCCTTTCGGCATGCGTTTTTACCCTCCGGGTTGTTTGCGTCGTAGGCAGCGGGCAGATGTTCGTCGGTTGCCGGGTTCCAGTATTTCTGGTCGAGGCCGTTGATAACGCCCTTCACCTTGTGAACGTTGGCCTGGAGCACACCTTCCAGTTTTTCACCGTACTGTTTTGTCCGGATTTCACCGGCGTAGGTGGGGCTCACGGTCGTTACCGCGTCGGAGGCTATTATCCCGCCCTTCAGCATGTTCAGATTCCCGTAGAATTCCAGGCTTTCTATTGTGAACGCATCGTATGGGAACCCGAGGGGGTCAAGCGCCTGGCCGGGCAATATACCCTGGTGCGCCAGGTTATGGATGGTGAGCACCGTGGAGTACCTGTTCTTGAGATTCCGGGAGTGGCGTCTCCATTTCAGGGCTGCGGGGAGCATGCATGTCGGGCAGTCGTGGACGTGAATGACGTCGGGCGTCCAGCCGGTGGCGTTGCCAAGGTCCAGTCCCGCCAGCGAAAGAAACGCAAAAGGTTCAAAAGAAGCAACATCCAGTTTGTCGGGGTAGATTTTGGGATTCGAGAAAAGCTCCGGCTGGTCCAGCAGATATACGGGCGCGTCATCCGTTTCGGTGCGTGAGAGTGTTCCCCGCACGACCTTCCAGTCCAGAGAGGCGGCTACGTCGCGTGGCAGCGGGATAACGGGTTTTCCAAGGTCTCGAAGGCGTTCGGGGACCCCCGGCCAGGAAGGGGTAAGTATCCTGGCGTCGACACCCAAAGCCGCAAGAGCAGGCGGAAGCGATCCCGCAACGTCCGCAAGCCCTCCCACTTTGGAGAAGGGAGCGCACTCCGCGGTTATATGAAGCACTTTCAAGGTTTTTCCTGCTGCGTGATCCATGGCGTCTCGCCTCCCCGGCTGCCTCTCGCGACTTTCAGCTTACAGTCCCCGAAACGAAATATGCCATGCCCGTTCACAGTACTCGCGCACCACGCGGTGCGTGTTGAAATAACTGCCGTTCAGGGCGATGGCGTATTGCATTATCATGCCCCACCTTTCAGGGGTTTCGTAAAAAGCGGGAATAACCTTTTTCTCCAGTTTTCCGTAAAGGCTTTCGAGGTCCAGGTTTTCGTCGTAGACGTCAGGTTCGGCTTGTTCGGGCGATGGACCTATAGCCCAGCCGGTAACGTCTTCAATCCAGCCCTCTATCCACCAGCCGTCCAGCACCGAAAAATTGGGTATGCCGTTCATGGAGCACTTCATGCCGCTGGTGCCCGACGCCTCCCGGGGGCGTATGGGGTTGTTGAGCCATATATCCACGCCCTGTACCAGCAGCGCCCCGATATCCATGTCGTAATCCTCCAGAAAAACCACCGGAAGGTCGTGTCCCACCATGTTTTGGGCCTCGCATAGCAGTGTCTTCAAAATGCTTTTTCCGCCATCGTCGCGGGGGTGAGCCTTGCCCGAGAAGACCAGTTGTATTTTCCCGTCGCCTATCTCGCCCAGCCTTTTCACGTCGCGGAACAAAAGGTCCGCGCGCTTGTACTGGGCCGCTCTCCTTGCAAAACCTATGGTAAGGCGGTCGGGGTCGAGGTGCTTCTCCGTTCGACTTGCAACGTATTCCAGCAGCCGGGTTTTCTGTTTCCTGTGAGCCTTGCGAATTTCGTCCTGTGGGATGGCGATGGCCTGGACAAGGCGTTCTGGCGCGTTCTCCCACCCGGGTATGAAACGCGAAAACAGCGACTGCATTTCCGGTCCCACCCATGTGGAGGCGTGCACGCCGTTTGTTATGCAGTCAACGTCCTTGCGTCCGAACATGCTGCGGGTAACCTCGGTGTGTTTGCGGGAGACACCGTTCACATAGCGGCTGTATTTAAGTGCTATCTCCGTCATGGAGACGGAATCGGCCGAAAGCATTCGCTGCAGCCTCGCCGCGAGGGCCGGGCTCATTACGTTTTTCACCAGTTGCCAGTCGAAATGGTCGTGCCCCGCCGGTACCGGCGTGTGAGTAGTAAATACGCCCTTTTCGCGTATTTTTTCGAATTGCTCATAGCCCTGTTCGCGAAGTAGTTCCAGAGTAAGGAACGAAGCGTGACCCTCGTTCATGTGGTAGCTTTCGATATTGGCGTACCCAAGGTCGCGCAGCATCCGCAGACCCCCGGAACCCAGGATGATCTCCTGGCAGAGGCGGTAGCGGTGGTCCCCCCCGTACAGCCGCCAGGTAAGTTCCCTGTCCTCTTTTGTGTTGCCCTCAACGTCGGTGTCGAGAAAGTAGACCGGAACTACAAATTCATCCTTGCCCTTTATTTCGCAGGACCAGACCTTGACCTTTACATCGCGTCCCTCTATGCGAACCGACACCTCGTTGGGGAGCAGGTCCAGTTCGGCGGCGGGGTCCCATTCTACGGGTTTTTCCTGCTGCCAGCACTCGCTGAACCTCTGCCGGAAGTAGCCCTTGCGGTACAGAAGCGTTACCCCCGCCATGGGGACGCCCAGGTCGGCGGCGCTTTTAAGGATGTCGCCCGCAAGCACGCCCAGCCCCCCGGCGTACGTTGGCACCGAGGCTCTGAGGCCTATTTCCATTGAAAAATAGGCCACCAGACGGAACGCCGGATCCTGTTCCATCATGTACCGGAGCGAGTGGCTTATGTCGTTGCCGTATATCATGTTCGTCATGAATTGTTCTCTCCCTGTCTCTCTTAAAAAATAGACCAACCGCAATTATCGCACGGGCGGGCGGCAAGGCAAAGCGGCTATCTTCCGGCCCGGGCGGTGGTTTCACCCAGTTCTGCTGCAATGTCGGGGTTTGTATCGCCGGGCCGCAGTCGCCACAGCCAGTTGCCCTTTCGTTTGGAAGGCCGGTTTAAACGGGCCGATGACCCGAGGTTTAAAATATCCTGCATCGGAATAATGGCCGTTTCACATGGTGATTCCATCGCCATGGCCGCAAGGGCTCCGGCTATGGAGTCCTGCTCCGTGACCTTACCGAGAACGCTTTCCAGGTTTTTGCGTGCTTCGGGCGAGATCTCATTTTCAAGCCATCCCCGGGATGTGTCGTTGTCGTGAGTGCCCGTGTAGACCCAGTCCCGGGGAGCGTGATTTGCCGCATAGTGGGGGTTTTCTTCAAGGTTTCCGTCGAACCCGAACTGAAGCACTCTCATGCCGGGAACACCCAGCGCCTGTATTCCTTTGGTTACGTCGGGAGTGATCACCCCGAGGTTTTCCGCAAGAAACGGCAGGTCGGGAAAGTGCTCCCGCAACGGTTTAAAAAACGCATCGCCGGGTCCCTGTTCCCACCATCCGTTTTTTGCCGTGGTCTCGGAGGCCGGAACGGTCCAGTAACCGAAAAAACCCCGAAAATGGTCGATGCGTAAAATATCAAAAAACCCCAGCGATCTTTTCAGCCTTCCCGTCCACCACCGGAAACCGCGTTCCTTCATTATGTCCCACCTGTAGAGCGGGTTGCCCCAGCGCTGGCCGTCTTTGCTGAAATAGTCCGGAGGCACGCCCGCAACTTCTGTAGCCCGTCCTGCCTCGTCGAGCCGGAACAGTTCCCTGTGGGCCCACACGTCTGCGCTGTCGTGGCTTACGTATATGGGAATATCTCCCACAAGATCTATCCCCTTTTGGGAGCAGTAACCTCGAAGCCGCTTCCATTGACGGCCGAAAAGGAACTGGCAGAAGCGATAAAACTCCAGATCGCCCTCCGATTCACTGTATAACGCCGACATGGCTTCGGGTTCACGGTCCCGGAGGTCTCGCGGCCACAAAAACCAGGGTTTTCCTTCAAAACGCTCCTTGCAGACCAGAAAGCAGGCGTAGTCATCCAGCCAGAATGCGTTTTCGGCCTTGAAGCGCTGGAAATCATTCTCGATAGTGTCGCTTCTCTTTTTAGCGAAGGCATTTTTAAAAAGCGGGTATTTCAGCTCTTTCGCCTCGTCGTAAAGTGCTTTTCCATCCGGGAGACGGGTACAGCCCGACAGGTCGTCCTTTGTCAGCAGGCCGTCTTCGACCAGCCATTCGGGGCTTATAAGCAGAACATTGCCCCCGAACGCCGACGCGCCGCTGTAGGGCGAATCTCCCAGAGCGCCGTCGGTGGGGCCGATGGGCAGCATCTGCCAGTATCGCTGGCCGGAGCGACAGAGGAAATCGGTGAAACTGACGGCCCCGGGTCCAATATCTCCAACGCCCCACGGCGAGGGCAACGACGTGATGTGAAGCAGAACCCCCGCGGCCCGTTTGGTGTATTTGCTCGTTCCTGAATCTTCATCTCTATTCTTCATTGCGCCGATTGTACAGGAAAAACGCTATACGTGTATAATACGTATAATAAAAAGGGGGGCGAGCGATAATGCGAAAAAAACTCACAGTAACAATAGATGAGGATGTCTACAATGGCCTTCACAGGGTTATTGGCCGTCGAAAAATAAGCGGGTTTATCGAGGGGCTGCTGCGTCCGCACGTTGTTTCACCCGATATGGAGTTGGCGTATGCGGAAAAAGCAGCAAACGAGCAGGCCGAGCGGGAGGCGCTGCAATGGGCCGAGCAGACATTTATGGATATTTCCGATGAAACGGTCTGATATCTGGTGGATATCCTTTGATCCGTCCCTCAATGGAGAGACCCGCAAGACACGCCCCGCCGTTATTGTCAGCAATGATGTTTCCAACAAATATCTCAACAGGGTGCAGGTCGTTCCCCTTACAAGCAGTACAGGTCGGCTCTACCCGGGAGAGGCTCTGGTTACGTTTCGGGAAAAGGACAACAAGGCGATGGCGGACCAGATAGCTACCGTAAGCAAGGCGCGGCTTTACAAAAAGGCGGGATCGATTTCGCCCGATGAGATGAAGGCAGTCGAGGAGGCCGTCAAGGTGCAACTGGGGATGCAGTAGGAGCACGCTGCTCTCGCCAAATCAAAGGAGGGAAAAGTATGGTTCAGACACGATTACTGAGTCAAAAAGAGATTCGAGGCCTGATTTCGATGAAGGACGTAATTGAAACCGTGGAAAAAACCTTCAGGGGAATGGGTGAGGGTACGGTTGTAAACCCGACGAAGGTGGGGCTGGATCTTGGTGAAACGGCCGCGTTTCCGCCCTATGAGGGTTTCATGAACGCCATGCCCGCCTACATAGGCTGGCAGGATTCGGCGGGAATAAAATGGGCGGGTGGTTTACTGGGCGACAGAAAAAAGGCGGGTCTTCCCTATATCACCTCGCTGATCCTTCTTATAGACCCCCGTATCGGGAATTTCAGGGCGGTTATGGACGGAGCCCATATCACAAACCTCAGAACGGGAGCCCAGACAGCGGTGTCGTTGAAGCACCTGCTTCCGGGCAGGAAAAGTCTGCGCCTGGGGCTTTACGGCGCCGGCATGCAGGGACACACCCAGACGATGGCGATCTCCGAGCTGTTCGACCTGGAGGAAGTAAGGGTATTCGACATTTTCCCCGAAGCCTCGAAAAAATATGCCGAAGACATGAAACACACCGTAAAGGGCAATATAGTAATAGCCGAAACACCGGAGCAGGCCGCAGACGCGGATGTGGTGGTCTGCGTTACGCAGTCCAAAGATAAATACGTAAAAAACAACTGGCTCAGGCCCGGTTCCATTCTGTTCCCCATGGGTTCGTACCAGGAGTGCGACGATGACTTCATTTTGGCCGCCGACAGAATTATCGTCGATCATGTGGGCCAGTGCCTTCACAGGGGCGCCTTGAAAGAACTGAGCGAGGCGGGAAAAATTACGGAAAAAGACATATACGCAACCATAGGAGAAGTAGTCGCCGGGAAAAAGAAGGGGCGCGAATCGGATACTGAGAGGACCCTCTGCATCCCCATAGGAACGGGCGCCATGGATATAGCGGTGGCGACACTGGCTCTTGAGAGGGCCGCTGAAAAAGGCATAGGCGGGAACTACGAATTCGTATAGCCAGTCGCAACCTGAAGGGCTCACGCGAAATATGGTTCTGGTCACGGTTAATCATGTATGGTAAATTTGTCGCGTGTCGAGAGGATGATATCCGTGGCCAGAGAAAAGAGCGTTGAACAATCGATAATTGTTCCGGCGGGGTGCGCAAGGGCTTTTGAGGTTCCGTGCGGAGAAGTTTTTTCCGTTACGGATATACAGGGAGGACAGATCGCCGACCTGGTGGCCTACAATGCGGCTGACATATCCGAGAGAATGTCGGCCTCTCACACCCGGCTGGGGCTGATGTCCATAAGGTTTCGGGTCGGCGACAGCCTCAGGTCGAATCTGCGCAGGCCAATGATCAGGATAGTGAAAGACACGGTAGGAACGCACGATATGCTGGTGCCACCGTGCGACGAACAGCGGTACGTGGTGGACTACGGCGTTCAGGGACACGCAAACTGCGTAGACGCTTTCGAAAAGGAACTTGCGCCCTGGGGGATAATACACGGGGATATAGTGGATACCCTCAATATTTTCGAAAACGCAAAAATCGACGAAGAAGGAAACCTGGTCCACCTGCCGGTTCTTTCAAAAGCGGGTGATCACATTACGTTCGAGGCGCTGATGGACCTTGTGTGCGCGGTTTCATCGTGCCCCATGGACCTCAATGTTACCGGGGGCAACAGGGTAACCGATATCGGCGTCGCCATAGGGGACGGTCAGCGATAGACCTTCCCCCATCATCGCATTATCAGCCAGTGACGGCTCCCAGGAAACCGGCGGCGCTGGAAAGCAGAAAACCCATCTCCCTTTTTTGGATTTCATCAGGAAGATCGTAAAACCCTGCAAGCCAGGGGTCCTTTTCGATCACAAAACCTGCCAGCCCTCCAAGGTCTCCCTCGGGGGCCGTTTCCGGGTGTTTCAAAACGTACTCCGGGAACAGTTTCCTCCAGAGCAAAAGTTGTTCTCCGGCCTCTCCCAGCATTTTACCTACATCCCTCGTAGAGCCAAAATGCGCGTAGCAAAGCAGAGTGGCGTTTTCCCTTTTCAGTTTTTCAAGCGACTCCAGCGCTTCTTCCAGGTAGAACCGGGGTGGAGAAGCCGGTCTCAGCAGGTATTTGCCGCAGTTCGCGCCTTCTACCATGTCGGCCAGGTCGTTGTAAGTGCTTGCTGCTTCTCCGGCAAAAAGTATCTTTTCCCCACCTGCCTCGTAAATAAAGGAAAGATGGTGCGGCGCGTGTCCCGGAGTTTCAAGGGCCGTTATCCCCGGGACGTCGTCGAGGCTGGTCAGGAAGGCGTCCTGGTCCACCGGAGAAGGTTTGCCGTAGGCTCTGGCCATTTCGGGTATAACCTGAAGACTGCTTGCCCATAGCCTTTCCGGGTCTACCAGATGCCGCACGCCTTTGGGGTGTACCGCCACCTTTGCGGAGGGGAATTCGCGCAATACGTCTGCCAGCCCGGCTGAATGGTCAAGGTGGATATGGCTCAACAGAATGTAGTCGAGTTGTTTTACGCCCAGCCTCGACAGTTCGCCCAAAAGGATGGGGACCGTCGAGGCTGGTCCCACGTCCACGATGGCGGTAAAACCCCTTTTTGTATCGCGTATCAGCCATATCCCGAAAAAGTTGCTTATGCCCGTGGCTTCCAGAGGCAGGTCTATAAGATCGAGCAAAACGCCTTCAGCGCCTTCAATGTCTACAGGCTTCATGTGGTATCCTCCGTCGCTGTGATTTGAAAGCATAAAGGTGTCAGACCTACACAATTGACAAACAGCCATATATATTGAAAAACGCCGGTTTTTCCCTGGCCTCGCGGGCTAGAAAAGGATGCAAACCAAGTAGTCTTGTCAATTATGAAGGTCTGACACCGCCACCGGACCCAAAGGCCTGGTTCTTGATCAGGGGTTTCCTCTCCAGAAAGCCTATCTCGGCTGCGATCACGCCGAAGATGAGGCAGACCACGAACTGGTTGATGGCGCCTCCCGTCAGTTTGGAAAACTCGACCGAGGCCCAGGCGACCATGCCGGTTTTTGCAAGAGACACGAAAATGGTCTGGTATTTTTCCGGGGTCGCAGGTATGAACTGGAACCTGCCCCTGGGAGACTCTTCACTCTTTAATGGCCTGTCGGCGATCAGCCGCTCCATCTCCCTGCCTTTTTCGCGGAAGATGGCGCGAAGGCGAAGTCCTTCTTTCTTGAGGGCCAGGGCAGTCAGTGGATATCCCGCAAAGCCCTGCATGACATAAAGGACAATGGCCAGGACTGCCAGGTTGGTGAGCCCCGCTTCGGCGGCTGCCTGGTTCATGATGAGGGCCGCTACTATCCCTCCCGTCAGGGGAGG